>JALZWC010000697.1 GCA_023300255.1 Saprospiraceae bacterium
AACCTGCCCGTTCCATTCAGGCGGGTTTGGTGGTTACGAAAAACGCATTAACGGTCAGCCAGTGGAAGTGATCGGACCAATTGGATGAAAATTGCCCCTACTTTGTTTTACACTCAATTAATTGATTAACTGATAACGTATTACAAAAACGACTTTTCGTTCACCCTAAATCCATAGTAAAGAAGATACTACAGTATCAACAAGTCGAATTTCAAATATACTAATTTAACAAGTCAGTAGCCTTTCTTTCACTCCTTTCTACATTTTCGTAAATTTTCAGTTAAATACCTGCCAAAATGGCACACAATCTTCAATAAATAGCTATATTTGCAGACGTTTATAACAATTGCTACAATGAACCACCCAACCACTAGTGTCGGGAAATTTTATTAGATTAAAGCCACTATGTATAATAATAATCCAACATTAGAGAATATCCCTAAAAAGGTAGACGAAACGAAGCAGGGAGAAGTTTTTTTTAAAGAAGGCGAGGCTGCTCCTACTAAGAAATTCTATATCGAAAGCTATGGCTGTCAAATGAATTTTAGTGATAGTGAGATAGTGGCTTCTATTCTTCAAGAATCTGGATATGGACCAACTAGAAATATCGAAGAGTCGGATTTAATTCTGATTAATACCTGTTCTATTCGGGAAAAAGCGGAAGATACCGTTCGGAAGCGATTACGGATTTTTGATAAGGTAAAAGCTAAAAGACCAGGGACTTTAGTTGGGGTACTTGGTTGTATGGCAGAACGCTTGAAAGCTAAATTCTTGGACGAAGAGAAGTTAGTCGATATGGTAGTTGGCCCTGATGCTTATAGAGACCTACCCAAACTAATAGCTTCCGCGGACGAAGGACATAAAGGGGTGAATGTATTCTTATCTAGAGAGGAGACCTATGCGGATATTAGTCCACTGAGATTGGATAGTAATGGCGTTTCTGCTTTTATTTCTATTACGAGAGGATGTAATAATATGTGCTCGTTCTGTGTCGTCCCATATACTAGAGGGCGAGAGCGTAGCAGAAATTCTTTTAGTATTGTTGCAGAGGCAGTGGATCTGTACAATAGAGGATACAAGGAAGTAACCCTACTAGGACAGAATGTTGATTCTTATACTTGGGAAAATCCTGAGACAAAGGAAAAAGTAAGCTTTGCGCAATTACTAGTGATGGTTGCAGAGGTTCATCCAGATTTAAGAGTCCGTTTTTCTACGTCTCACCCTAAGGATATAAACGATGAGGTGCTTTTTGCCATCCGTGATTATGAAAATATCTGTAACTATATTCATCTACCTGTACAATCCGGCAATAGCCGAATTTTAGAAAAGATGAATCGAACGTACGACAGAGAATGGTATATCCAAAAGATAGATCGAATTCATGAACTGCTTCCAGATTGTGCTATTTCTTCTGATATAATTACGGGCTTCTGTTCGGAGACAGAAGAGGAACATAAGGACACCTTGAGTATGATCGAATACGCTAATTATACGATGTCTTATATGTTCTTTTATTCTGAAAGACCAGGAACATTAGCAGCTAAAAAGTATGAAGATGATATTCCTTTAGCAGTCAAAAAAAGAAGATTGGTGGAAATTGTGGATGCACAAAGAGATGCTTCTATGGCTTCTAATCTGAAGGATTCCAATAAAACATTTAAGGTTCTAATAGAAGGCGATTCTAAAAGATCGGATCAAGATTTCAAAGGGCGAAATTCTCAGAATAAAATGATTATTTTCCCTAAAAAAGATGGGTTGAAGAAAGGAGATTATGTGCATGTGAAAGTGACGAATATGACTTCTGCTACTCTACTGGGAGAGATAGTTGATAACAAGGAGGCTTAGTAAATTAAAGTGAAGCCTATATAAACAATTAACATAATACGACATCATTAAATGAATACTTTTAAACACATAGGCACATAGACCACATAGCAAATGTCTATGTGGTCTATGTGCCTATGTGTTTAATTAAATCACACACTGTGATTCTGTTCGTTTATTCTCGTCTTATTTTTTAGCTAGAGAAAATAAATTATGAACTTACAAACCATCAAACAACGATATGGAATTATCGGAAATTCGACGGGATTAGAACGTGCACTTAGTACGGCAGTCCGTGTCGCACCGACCGATTTATCTGTATTAATAACGGGAAATAGTGGGGTTGGTAAGGAAGTATTTTCAAAAATCATACATGGTTTAAGTCCTCGTAAGCATGAAAAATTTATGGCCATCAATTGTGGTGCTATTCCAGAAGGCACTATTAATTCTGAATTATTTGGCCATGATAAGGGCGCATTCACAGGCGCATTAACAGATAGAAAAGGTTATTTTGAAACTTATAATAAAGGAACTATTTTTTTAGATGAGGTTGGAGAAATGCCTTTAGAAACTCAATCCTACCTTTTAAGAATTTTAGAATCTGGAGAATATATTCGAGTAGGTTCTTCTAAGACTTTAAAAACAGATGTGCGGGTTGTTGCGGCAACTAATGTAAACTTGCAGGAAAAAATACGGGCTGGAAAATTTCGAGAAGATCTCTTTTACCGATTGAATACCGTTCCAATTGTTGTCCCTAGCTTAAAAGAGCGAAGAGAAGATATTTACTTGTTGTTCCGAAAATTTGCTTCCGACTTTTCAGATAAGTATAGAACACAGTCTATTCAAATAGATGAAAAAGCGAGGCAGATTGTAGAGAATTATAATTGGCCTGGAAATATACGTCAACTAAAAAATGTAGTTGAACAGTTATCTGTTTTATCTGAAGAGAAAATGATTACGGCAGAATATTTGGTTGATTTTATGCCTCAAATATTACAACGTAACCTGCCAGCCATGTCGCCTAATGGTAATAGTGCTGAAGATTTTAATGAAAGAGACCTATTATATAAGGTCCTATTCGATTTAAGAAAAGAAATGGGCGGGTTAAAAGAGTTAGTGGTAGAACTGGTAAAATATAATGATTTAAATATGCCTGAGAACATGGAAAACTATCCTTCCATTGCCTTGCCTAGTTCTAATATGGCTACCCAATCGACTAATTATAATCGATTCATTATCAATGAAGAGGCTAATAACAATATAAGTGCTAACCCTGACAATTCTGTAAGGCCAATCATTTTAGAAAATAAACAAAATGATGCTACTTTTGATAGAATGGAAGTGGTAGAGGAAACACTAAGTTTGGCAGCGATGGAAAAAGAAATGATAAAAAAGGCGCTTAAAAAACATAAAGGTAGAAGAAAAGATGCGGCCAATGAATTAGAGATTTCTGAAAGGACTTTATATAGAAAAATAAAAGAATATGAGTTATAATTTTGTCCTTCCTATAAAAGGACTACTAAGCAAGCTACTTTTTTGTATTACTTTACCTTTATTTTGTCATTTACTACTTACCAGTTGTTATACTTTTAAAAGTACAGGTATTCCTCCAAATGTCAATACTTTCTATGTCGCAGAATTTGATAATAATACGGTTAATGTAGTACCTACCTTAAGCTATGATTTCACTCAATCGTTATTGGATAAAGTTTTAAATGAATCAAGACTCACCTTTACAGAAACAGATCCAGATATAGAATTCAGTGGTGCAATTACTAGATACCAAGTTACTTCTGTTGCCCCAGAGGAACAAGATGGTAGAACAGTCACTGCTTTTAATCGCTTAGATATAGGGGTTCAAGTGGAGTATCTGAATAACAAAGAAGAGGATCCTAAAAAGAAAGAATGGAGTCAAAATTTTTCTTTCTATCTAGATTATGAAAACACCGAAAATTTATTGGATATCCAAGATGGCTTAATAGAAAATATTACGGACCAGTTAGTGGAGGATATATTTAATAAGGCATTTTCAGATTGGTAGGGAAGGAAGATCTTTAATTGGACAAGGCCAGATATCGTTATTTTTGAAAGACCTTAAAATAAAAAAAGAAGGAACAATAATAAATTATTGTTCCTTCTTTTTTTAAAATTTTAATGGAGCCGATGGAGGGATTCGAACCCCCGACCCGCTGATTACAAATCAGCTGCTCTGGCCAACTGAGCTACATCGGCTTTTAAGAATTATATTATTTTGGTGCATATTGCAATATGGAGAATTGCAAAACTAAAGCGGTATCAAGTTTCCTCAATACCGCTTTATTTCCCAAAAGCTGAATATATATTTCTTGATTTATTGTACGTCAATGAATTTAAAAAGGTTACTGTCTTTTTTAAAAAAATACAATATTCTTTCCGGAGGGCGAATATATAATAATTGTAGATTATATACAATTATTGGACAAGTTTATCTAAGGGATCAGGAAATAAATAATCTACCAATTATGGCGCAGTAATTGGTAGGTTATTTAATTCCTGGCCTCTAAACAATTATTATTTCTTTTTTCTAAACATCACAGGTAACAATTCCGTGCTTTAAAGCTGCAAGCTTATCATCCCATGTAGGAATGAATTCTTGTGCCACGTATCCAGTATATCCTGTATCCAGAATAGCTTTCATAATAGCTGGATAATATAACTCTTGCGTTTCATTAATCTCATTTCGTCCCGGCACGCCACCAGTATGATAGTGCGCAAAATAATCTTTATACTTTCGGATCGTGGCGATAACGTCCCCTTCCATGATTTGCATATGATAAATATCATATAACAATTTAAATTTAGGAGAACCTATCTTATCCACCAGTCCAGCTCCCCATGGCGTAAGATCACACATATAATCTTTATGGTTGACTTTACTGTTCAATAATTCCATAATGATCGTCACCCCTTTCTTTTCTGCATGTTTTACTATTGCGTCTAAACCAACCGCACAGTTTTCCATACCAACCTGATCGTCCATCCCATTTCTATTGCCTGAAAAGACAATAACATTCGGAATACCCGCATCCGCAGCCTTATCTACTAAATCCAAATAAGGATTTAATAATTTAGCATGATTATTAGGATCATTAAATCCTTCTTGGATATTTGCGAAGGAAGCTGTTCCAACGGCGCTTGTCAAGCCATTCTTTTGTAGCAATGGCCATTCTTCTGCGGTAGTCAGTTCAATAGATTGTATGCCCCCCATTTCTTTAACTCCTTCAATGAAGGCCTCCATCGGTATATTACCGTAACACCAACGACAAACAGAATGGTTAATATTTCCTTTATAGACTTGTGGTTTTTCTTTCTCTATAATTTTCATTTCAGAAACTGGTTCCTTTGCAATTTCTTTAGCAGGAGAACAAGCTTGCGTAATAGCTCCTAATCCCCCTGCCCCAAGTGCTATATTTTTAATAACTTTTCGTCTTTTCATACTTTCTTTTTTAGAATAGAGAACCGAGAGTAGAGATTAGAGACGAATTTCGTTTAAAAACGAGGACTCTTCAATTTCAAACGAAATGCGTCTCTATTCTCTCAGTGAAACGGTCTCTACTCTCTATTCTTTTAAAATTTACATAGCCCAAGCACCACCCGCTTCTTCCAAAGAGATACATCCATCATAATTCCCAGGTACGGGATCAAAATTAAGGACCTCCGTCATACCAACCTCTGATGTAAAGAATCCTCTATAAGTCATCTTTTTCATTGCTTCAATAAAAGATGGTCCTTCTGCTTTGGAAGCATCTTGCTCCAGTTTTTGTAAAAAGCTTAATTGTTCCTCTGAGGTACTATCTACGAAATTTTTACCATTGGCCGTTTGACTAGCTTTAGTAAATTGCTCAAAACCTTTTTGGAAAGCTTCTTGCTCCTCTGGCTTCATAATTTGATTGGCGACCATGTCTATATACTTAGGTACTTCTGCATCTAATGCACCAGGCGTATCGGTAGTCGGAATTAATATATCTACTATTCTTCTTACTATAGCCCCTTGATCTGCTGTTAAATACTCTGGCTTCCAGCCAGATACAACATCTGTGGCGTTTGTTTGACAACTAGCAAGACTTGATAAGGTGATAGCGGAAAATGCTGCTCCACCTAGAAAAAAACCTGCATTTTTTATGGCTTCTCTTCTTTTCATAACTTATTAGTATTAAGGCAAAGTGAAAGAATAAATTAGCCATTTTAAACTGCCCTTTTTACTTCTAAGAAATCCTAAAAAAGGAACCGTAGCTCAGCTATGCTTAATTTTTTAGCATTCCTTAGAAGAAAAAATGTCTAGCTTAAAACGACCAATTTATTCTTACACTTTGCCTTAATAGTTTCTTT
>JALZWC010000698.1 GCA_023300255.1 Saprospiraceae bacterium
CTTATATCTTCTGGTTCAAGATCCTCTGGATCAATTTTTCCTCGTCGACCTAATTCGATTACTTCTAGATCTTTTATAATTCCTGCATCAATTGTAAAACGGATAATTGTCCGCATTTGATGAATACCATGATGCCCACATGCGCCAGGATTCATATGGATAAAATTATATTTCTTATCGGGCATTACTTTTAGAATATGAGAATGCCCACAAATGAATAGTTTTGGCGGATTTGTTTCAAATTCTTCCCGAACTCTTTTATTATACCTACCAGGATAGCCACCAATATGCGTCATCCATACATCCACTCCTTCACAATCAAAACGCCAATTAAGTGGATATTCTGCTTGTAAGTCTTTATCGTCTATATTTCCATAGACGGCTTTGAAGGGTTTAAATTTTTCTAATGCATCCACCACTTTTATATCTCCGATATCCCCTGCATGCCATACTTCGTCACATTCTTCAAAATATTTAAAAATACTCTTATCTAAATAACTATGCGTATCAGACATTAAGCCAATTCGTTTCATAAATTTTTTTTTAGAATAGAGAGTAGAGAAGCGAGAATAGAGACCGTATTCGTTTGCAAACAACAAAGTTCATTTATTTTTTAAACGAAATACATCTCTATTCTCTGCTCTCTATTCTCTGTTCTATTAAGAAATAAACGCACTACAAAGTATTCCAGTAGCAACGGCTGCGTTTAGGGACTCCGCCCCTCCTTTTTTCGCTTTAGGGATGGTCACTTGGTAGTCTGATAATGCTACAACAGCATCGGAAATACCATTCCCTTCATTCCCAATTACTAAGATTCCTTTTTTTTGAGGTGGTAGGCTAAATATATTGGTCCCACCTAGAACGGCGGCAAATATAGGTAAATTGGGAGATTCCTGTTTTAATTCTGCTATATCTTTAACGAAAGTGCGAACACGCAAAAATGCGCCCATAGAAGATTGTATCACTTTAGGATTATATAGCTCTACGCAAGAGGCAGCACAAAATACGTAAGGAATCCCAAACCAATCTGCTATTCTTAAAATACTACCCATATTTCCTGGATCTTGGATACCGTCCAAGTAGATTGTTAAATTGTTGTTAACCAGCAAGCTATCTATAGTATAAGTCGGTATCTTACAAACACAAAGTACTTTATTGGGTGTTTTTAGCTTCGAAATTCTTTCTAATTCCTTCGCATTAATTACCTGCGTAATGGTGCTAAAAGCTTGTAAATCAGACTTTTTTTCCGCTATCCATTCAGGCAGTGCATAAATTCCTTCAATAGTTATTGAGGAGCTCTGGATAATTTCCGATGCAATTTTCTCCCCCTCCACAATAAAATTTCTATACTTTTGCCGAAATTTCTTTTGCTGTAAGGATTGAATATATTTGATTGTATTTCTTGAAAGCACGTATTTTGTTAATATTGAGTTTGTAAAAGAAGTCAGCCGTCAGATCGTTTTTGTTAGCTTACGCTAACGAAACTGTCAGAGGTCAGACTTATGATGTTGACAGCAAACGTGGTCAACATCATAAACCTGCCTGCCAAGGCACGCAGGCAGGTCTGACAGCGTAGCGTTCCGACTTCTTCTATAAGTTTATAAAAGAAGTCAGCCGTCAGATCATTTTTGTTAGCTTACGCTAATGAAACTGTCAGAGGTCAGACTTATGATGTTGACAGCAAACGTGGTCAACATCATAAATCTGACAGCATAGCGTTCTGACATCTGACAGCGCAGCGTTCTGACATCTTCTATTAATAAGTAACCATAAATGAATCACGAAAGTAACATAAAAAATACTTTTTTAGGCAACTGTTGCCTATTGCTATGTATACTATGGCTTTCGTCCTGTGGTACGACCAAGTATTTACAAGAAGATCAAACTTTTTTAAAAGAAAGTAATGTCAAAATTATTAGTAAAGAAAAAAGTAAATCTTTTAAAGCTTTAGAAAATGATTTATTAGGAAGAGTTCGACAAAAACCTAATACTACTTTTTTAGGCATCAATAGAAGGTGGTTTTACTATAGGAAACAGAAAAAAGGCAAATTAGATGAAGAGGTAAAATCAGGCAAAAGAACCATATATGAGGAGCCAAGTATTTTCCAATCCGATATAGCAGAGGAAACTACCATTAGCATGAAAAATTACCTCAAAGAAAGCGGGTATTTTCATCCTACAGTCACTTATAAAGACAAAGTGATTAAGCAACAATCTTATACCACTTATCTGGTAGATCCTGGTCGACTTTTCACGGTCAATTCTATTCAATTTATTAGCCCTGATACTAGCATACAACAGATTCTAAAAAAGATCAGCCCAGAGACTTTTTTAAAAAAAGGAGTAGCTGTTTCTAATAAGATCTATGAAGCAGAAAAAAGTCGTATTACCAATGTTCTTAGGAATGTAGGATATCGAGAATTTCATGTTGGATATATTGATCAAATGAAAACCGACACGATTAATATTCGTCGTGGTGCTAGCACTAATGAGTTAGATATTGCAATAAGCGTCTTTAATCCTCAAGATGGTAGCAACCATAAAGTTTATACTATTAATAAGTTGTCGGTCTATCCCTATTATGTTCCTGACATGGAGAAAGAACTCTTGCGAGACACCCTTATTAAGGGCATTCATTTCTATACGCAAGATGGTACTTTTCCAATTAAACCTGAAACACTATTAAAGCGAATTCATCTCCAAAAAGGAGCCATTTATAGTCAAGAAAACTTTAGTAAGACCGTACGAAATTTAGGGTCTCTAGGTATTTTCAAGTTTGCAAATGTCACAGATAAAATCAGTCAAGATTCTAGCAATCTAATTGATTTTAATATATATCTACCTGCTAATAAGAAGGTTGTATTAGGAGCAGATGTAGAAATTAGTTTTAGTGAAGCTCCCGCTACCAGTGGCACTTTCCTTGGCGGAGGTTTAAGTTTCTCTTATAGAAATAGAAATTTATTAAGAGGCTCCGAAGATTTATTGTTTAATTTAGGGATTGGTGGAGAGTTTGGAATTAGAAGTTCTACCTCCCAAGCAGGGCAGCTGTTTAGAACCTTCGACGTCAATCCCCAATTAGAATTAAACATTCCAAAATTCACAGATCCTTTAAGCTTCGTAAAGCTGCTCAATAATTTAAGTATTTTTAGTGACCCTTTCTATGAATCCTTATTAGAGAATGCAACTACGAGAATTATTTTTGGTGTTAACTGGAGTCAACGACAGGATTTCTGGGGCTTTTTTAGTGGAGATCTATCCCTTGGGTATAATATTCAAAACTCTCCTAACAGGCGATATTCTGTTAGCCAATTTGGGATTAATTTTTTCAATCCTAATGTGGGTAAATCTGGGCAAATAATTTTTGACAACAATCCTTTTTTAGAGCGAAGTTTCAATAATAAACAGTTATTTACTGGTTTATTATTTAGAGATTTTGGTATGATATTTAATGGTCGAAATAATCTAAAAAAACGATCCTGGAAATTTGAATTGACCTTTGAATTATCAGGAGCAGAAATATTTTTATTTAATGAATTATATAATCAATTTCAATCTGGAGAAAACACTACGTTTAGCTTGTTCAATCTTGATTTTTCTAAGTTTGCCAAACTAGATGTAGATGCTAGTTTCTACAAGCATCTAAGCAAAAATCATACTTTAGCTTTCAGACTTAATATTGGTGCTGCCTCCGCTTTTAGCTCTACACAAGATGTTCCATATGTGAAACAATTCTTTGCAGGTGGACCTAATAGTTTACGGGGATGGAGAATCCGAGAATTAGGCCCAGGTAGTTATCAAGACCCTATTACGTTCCCTCTTTATAATGAAAATAGCACTCCATTCTATCAAACTGGAGACCTTAGGCTATTATTCAGTGCAGAATACCGATTTAACATGTTTAAGTTGTATTCTTTAGATTTAGAAGGAGCTTTATTCGTGGATGGTGGAAATGTATGGACGATCAATGAAGATTTAAATAGACCAGGCGCTCATATTAGTACTGATTTCCTAAATCAAGTGGCCTTAAGTACAGGATTTGGCTTTAGAATGGATTTCGATTATTTCAAACTAGTACTAGATCTTGGGTATAAAATAAGAAACCCCTATACTAACCCAGAGGGCAGCTATTGGGCGTACCAACGATGGAAAGAACTTAAATTGAGAGGCTTTAATTATAATCTTTCTGTTGGTTATCCTTTTTAAGTGCAAGTTCAAGTATCAAGTGTAAGTATCAAATTCAAGTATAAAGTGCAAGTATCAAATCATGACTTTGACTCTTAGATGCTTGTTAGCCTTGCTTTTTGAGCCTATGATTTTGAACCTAGACGCTTACCAGCATTACATTTTGAACCTGCCTTCCAAGGAACGCTATGGTATATACATAAGTATTTTCGTAATTGACGGGGACGAGGCTACGCCCCTTAAGAACCTAGCAAATACGA
>JALZWC010000699.1 GCA_023300255.1 Saprospiraceae bacterium
GCTATGCACTAGTTTTTTGGCTTCCTAAGACAGAAAAATGACGAACCCAACTTGTAACATTTATTATCTCCTCATTCCTTAGGGAGATAATAAAAATTAAAATGTAAATTAAAATTAAAAACGCGCTCCTAAGGAATGGTGTAAGAATAAATGTACATTCTTGGGTAGCTTATTTTGTTCCTAGTTTCTTTTTTAAAAAACGGGAGTATTGTTAAACGAAATATAGTTCTATTCGCTTCTCTGTTCTAAAACCTGCAAGGTATTTAAACACACTTTTTTTAAAATAGAAAACAGCGTGTTTTTTCGATCGCAAAGTTACTATTCTAAATGAAGTTATTTAGTTATATATTGTAAGCTTTATTACTAAAACAATTAAAAAAGAATAGTATTGAAGCTTATTCTAAATATAATTGAGTGGAGAAACCGATAAGCGTAGTATTTCGATGAGTAAAAGAGGGGATCAGGCTCAATTGCCTGTTTAAGAAGGTAAATAGCCTTAACAAAACAATAACACTCAAAATATAATCAAATAAATTATTTTAATTGATTTTGTAATCAAAATAGTTTATTTTTGTTTCATCGGACTAAGAATTAAAACCACAATTATATGCTTAATCATGTCAATCTAGGAGCCGTTCTCTTTCTTGATATAGAAACTGTATCAGAAAAGAAATCCTATGAGGAGTTAGATGATAACTTTAAGAAACTTTGGAAGCATAAGTGCAAAAGTATCTTAAAGAAGTATGATGAAGAAATTACGGAGGAAGAGGCGGCTGTTACTTATTTGGATAAGTCTGCTATCTATGCAGAGTTTGGAAAGATAGTTTGTATTTCTGTTGGCTTCCTAGTCAAAGGTGCCGATAAAGCAGAATGGAATATTCGATTAAATTCTTATGCTGATAGGGAGGAAAAGAAATTACTAGCAGATTTTTGTGAGTTGGTGAATCAATACTATAGTAATGTTAATAAGAGTTTTTTTTGTGGGCATAATATTCGGGAATTTGATATGCCTTATATCTGTCGTCGATTACTTATCAATCAAATGCCTTTACCAAGTTCTTTAGATATAGCAGGAAAGAAACCTTGGGAGACTAAACACTTTTTGGATACCTTAGAATTATGGAAGTTTGGCGATTATAAAAATTATACGTCTCTTAGTTTATTAGCTGCCGTATTCGGATTTCCAACACCTAAAGACGATATAGATGGAAGTCAAGTTGGGCGGGTGTTTTGGGAGGAAGATGATTTGGAAAGGATTGCTGTGTACTGCGAGAAAGATGTATTAGCCGTTATTCATCTATTGATGAAGTATAAACGAATGCCTTTGATAGAGGAGGATAAGATTGTATCGGTCTCTGATTTTGGGTAAGTAGTCGGCCAAAAATAACCTAACCTTAAAATGGCTTCTTTTCTCGCTATTTGTCTTTAAAAAAGGTCTTACGTAGCCAGGCTATGTGCGACTTTTTTAAAAACAACTAGCAAAAAAATAAGCTCATTTTATACTATTTAAAGAACACAATGGAATTTTTTTAAACCACATAGGTACATAGGTCACATAGTTAAGCAAACCTATGTGACCTATGTACCTATGTGGTTTAAAAAATACATTAAAAATCTACTCATTATAACTAGGAGCATCCCCTTTCAACTTCTCATTTAAAAAGTTAGTCATTTTATTATACAAGTGCATTCGAGTAGTACCACCAAAAATGCCATGATTTCTATTAGGGTAATAGTAGCTATCATATTGCTTATTGGCTTTGATTAACGCACTCATCATTTCTGCACTTTGTTGCCAATGTACATTATCATCCGATCCACCATGTACTAATAAATAATGCCCTTTTAATTGATCGGCAAAGTATACTGGAGAATTGTCTTTATAGCCATCTGGGTTTTCTGATTCCGTTCTCATAAATCGTTCTGTATAGATCGTATCATACCAACGCCAAGACGTAACTGGCGCTACTGCGATAGCAGCTTTAAATACATCATTCCCTTTTAATAAACAAAGTGAAGACATAAAACCACCGTAACTCCAACCGAAAATACCAATTCTATCTTTATCTGTATACGGTAAACTACCTAAGTATTTTGCTGCTTCTATCTGATCCATTGTTTCGTACTTTCCTAATTGTAAGTACGTCATTTTTTTGAAGGCTTCTCCTCTTGCACCTGTTCCTCTATTGTCTACGCAAGTCACTATAAATCCTTCTTGTGCCAACATTTGATACCACCAATAATTCATTCCTCTCCAGCTATCTTTTACTTGTTGACTACCTGGACCGCCATATAAAGTCATAAAAACAGGATACTGTTTAGTCGCATCAAAATTGGGTGGCTTTATCATCCATCCATTTAATTGTACCTGATCATTGGTCGTAAAATCAAAGAATTCTACTGGACTGGCATTGTGTTCTTTTTGCATTTGGCGCAGTGCGGAGTTGTCTTCTATACTCCGAACTAGTTTCCCGCTGTTATCATAAACGGTATAGGTCGTAGGCGTATTAACAGTAGAATGCCTATTTACAAAATAATCAAAGGTGCTACTAAATTGTGCATTATGCACACCAGATTCGGGCCTTAATTGTTTTTTCTTTTTTCCCTTTTTATCAATAACAAATAAGTGTTCTTCTAAAGGAGATTTTTCTGCGGCTCTATAATATAATTGATCGGTGTCTTCATTGATGCCATAAAAAGCAGTTACATCATATTTTCCTTTCGTTAACTGCTTTTTCATCTTCCCTTTCATATCGTACAAGTAGATATGATTGTACCCATCTTGTTCACTTGTCCAAATAAACTCTTTGCCGTCTTTTAAAAAAGTTAAATTATCATGAATATCGACATAGTACTTGTTGGTTTCTTTCATTAGTACTTTCGTCGATCCTTTCGTTGCATCTGCTAATAAAAGGGTCAATTCATTCTGATGACGATTCATTTTAAAAACGCACAATTTATTTGGATCTTTTGTCCAAACGATTCTAGGAAAGTACATTTCTGCATCGGTACCCGTATCTACTTTGACTGTTTTGTTAGTGGTTAGATCATAAATATGAATTGTAACCACCGCATTCTTTGCGCCAACTTTTGGATACTTAAAAGTCTCATATTCAGGATATAAACCGCCTTTGAAATTGGTCATTGTAAATTCTGGCACTTCCTTTTCATCAAATCGCATGAAAGCAATTTTGCTACCATCAGGCGACCAATGAAAAGCTTGAGCAAAAGAAAATTCTTCTTCATAGACCCAATCGGCACTACCATTTATGATTTCATTCGTCTTACCGTCATTCGTAATCTGTGTTATTTTTCCAGTAGCTAAATCTTTATAATATAAATTATTTTCCACCACATAGGCTACCTTATTTGCATCTGGATTGAAGGTAGCATACCCTTGTTTTGCTCCTTCCGCTAAAAGACTTAATTCTTTGTTGGAACTGTTCCATACATAATACGTCGCCTTAGAAGATCGACGATATATTTTTTCCGAATCGGTCTCCAATAAAATTTTGTCCTCTTGTTCACTAAAAGTATAGCTATCAAATTTATCTGGAAACGTCTGTCCTTCTGTAATATCAGAGATCTTAAAAAGAGTTTTGACAGGCTGGCCAGAAACTAAATCAAATTGCTCAATCGCCTTGTCCTCAATCAATCGAGTATAGTGCTTTCCATCTTTTAAAAAATTAAAACCAGGAACAGATTTTCCTACGAATTTATAGTCTTGCCAAATTTTCTTCACCGTTATTTCTTTTTGTTGTTGTGCAAAAGTGGATAGACTTAGAAAGAAGCCAATGGTTAGAAATAGAATATGCTTTTTCATAATTTAATTTTTTTAGAAGTCAGAACGCTTTTTTGGAGAAGTCAGATCGCTTCGCTGTCAGAGGTCAGAACGCTACGCTGTCAGATGTATGATGTTGACCACTTAGGATGCGTTCTAGAATGCCATGAGGTCAGCGTCATAAGGTCAACGTCATAAGTCTGACCCCTGACAGTTCCATTAGCGTAAGCTAATAGGAACGATCTGACCTCTGACTTCTTTATTATTTTTCCAATTTATTTCGTAATAAAGCATTCGCCGATTTAGGTTCCGCTTTACCTTTTGATTTTTTCATTAATTCCCCCATGAAAAAACCAATTAAGCCTTTCTTACCACTTTGGTAAGCTTTTACTTTATCTGGATTATTTGCAATAACCTCATCTGCTAAATCTTCTAAAAAATTACTATCTGTTGATTGTAAAATATTTAAGGATTCGGCTAAGGCCAATGGCGTAGCACTAGGTTTTGCGATGAGTTCCGGCAATAATTTCTGATAAGCAATAGAGGTACTTACTTTGCCATCGTCGATTAATTGAATGAGTTCTGCCAAGGAGTTACTGGAAATAGGAAAGTCCGTAATAGACTTTTTCTCCTCATCCGTCCAAGGCTTTATTTTATTGATCGTTAGATTGGCTGCTGCTTTATAATTTTTAGTTTGTTTAGCCAAATCTATAAAAAATAAAGCAGTTGCTTTTTCTTCCGTTAATATCTGTGCATCATAAGTAGAGAGTCCATAGGAAGTTGTAAACTGCTTTTGTAATTCCCAAGGAAGTGGTGGCATATTATCCGATATGTCTTTTAAGTACTCATCTGATATTACGATAGGCGGCAAATCTGGTTCTGGAAAATATCTATAGTCATGTGCATTTTCCTTATCTCTCAATGGAGTAGTAATACCTGTTACGGGATCAAAATTTAAAGTTTGCTGTCGTACTTTTCCTCCAGCTTCTATCAAATCAATTTGTCGCTTTCGTTCAAAGCCAATTGCTTTTCGGGCAAAACGCATAGAGTTTAAATTCTTTACCTCGCAACGCTCTCCATAGGTGGTTGATCCTTTTGGCATCACCGAAATATTACAATCACAACGAAGCGATCCTTCTTGCATATTTCCATCAGACACTTCTAAGTATCGAACTAGTTGACGCATGGCATTCATCAATGCGTCTACTTCTTGTTCGGAACGTAAATCTGGTTCCGTAACAATCTCCAAAAGTGGAACGCCTGCACGATTTAAATCAATCAAAGTGGAAGTAGGATCTACATCATGAATAGATTTACCCGCATCTTCTTCCATATGAATATGGTGAATGCGAATAATTTTTTCTTTACCTCCTACATTTAAGGTGACAGAACCACCTAAACAAATAGGGTGGCGATCTTGCGTGATCTGGTACCCCTTCGGTAAATCTGCGTAGAAGTAATTTTTTCGATCAAAATTATTTCGTTGGTTAATCTTACAGCCTAATGCCATACCCAATCTTACCGCAAATTCTATTTGTCGTTTATTCAATTTGGGTAAAGTACCTGGATGTCCTAAGGAAATGGTACTAATATGAGTATTCGGATCTCCTCCAAATCGGGCATCATCTCCACAAAATGCTTTACTTTTAGTGGCTAATTGTACGTGGATCTCTAAGCCTATTACTGTTTCGTATTGATCGTAGATGGTCATTATATAACGTTTTCAAAAGTGTACGGTATTATAGATACAAAGGTAAGTGTCCTAAAGGGAAGAATAAATAGTAGGAGAGAATTATAGGAACTTTAGCTCCCGCCTGGCGGCCCGACAGGTTCGTCACCGTCTATAGAACAGCATTTTTTAATGTAATATAAGGGGCATCGCCTCGTCACCGTCTATTTTACGGGGTCGAAGCGATGCTCCTTAAGGAACTGACTACAATATTTTGCTATAGACGGAGTCAGAGCTACGCTCTTTTTCTTTAGCTTGCCAACTATGGTTATAAACCTCGAGGATATATTCTAATATTTGTCAAAGAACCAATAACCTCTTAACAAAAAAAACGTGCTTTTTGTCCAGAGACAAAAAGCACGTCAAAAGCTAAGTTTGTTTATAAAAGTTGTTAATTAAAACCGATTTAAGAGATAACAAGTCTAGATGATTAAAAACATCTATGTTAGCTACCGTAAAGGCCTCTTAATCCAATGACTGGGTCATTTTACTAGCAGAAGTAACCAATGCCTCATACTCTTTAGGAGAAAGACCATCGATACAGTAGCCAATAGGATTAACAGGGCGCCCTTTTTGGTGTACTTCATAATGAAGGTGTGGAGCAGTAGATCGACCTGTATTACCAACAGTACCAATTTGTTCTCCACGCTTTACTATTTGCCCTTTTTTCACAAGGATCTTGTCCATGTGTGCATAAAGGGTTTCATATTCATCATTATGCCGAACAACGACATAGCGACCATAAGAAGGGGATCTTTTAGCCGTAATGATCTTACCATTACCAGTCGCTTGGATTGGGGTGCCTTTAGGGGCTGTAAAATCAATACCAGCGTGCATTTTCATCACCTTATAAATAGGATGCATTCTTTTACCAAATCCAGACAATAAATGAATTCTTCGTTTCAGTTTATCTTTCCGAATAGGTGCGATCAATGGCATAGAAGCAAATTTATCTCCTTTATTAATAGCCATTTTTTCGATTTCATCTAAAGAGCGAGATTGAACCCTCAACTGATGCGCTAAGCGTTCTGCCTTTTCTTTTGATGAAAGCAAGAGCTTTCCAGTATTTTTGAAGTTGGTAAGCTTGGCTTTTTTATCATGTCCGCCAATACCTCCATTCCAGATATTTCCATCTATAGGGTTCATACCGAACACCATTCTATGAACGCTAGCGTCCCTTTCTTGAATATTCTGTAAAACCTGAGTCATGTCTTCTACTTGTACCTCCAGATTCTGGTAATGGTCCATCATCTGAGTCATTTCTCTCTCAAGCGCCATTTCTTTAGGAGAGGAATGTAGTAAATTAGACATGAGAGACACTATTACTAAAGCCGCCACAAATACTCCACCAATGATGCCTGTTATTTTCAACAGTTTCATTCTTGGAGAGCTGACCACTTTTTCGTATCGAAGTGTCTGAGTATTAAAGTAGTATTTATCTTTCGTCATTAAAAAACGTTTGGTCCTAAAATCATTCTACAATTGAATAATTTTCCCACAGTGTTAGTTAGTTTGTTTGTTTTAGTTGATGTTAGAGCAATGTCAAGGTAAGCTAAATCGATTTTATTACGGGTGTGGGAGAATACAATTTAATTATAAAATACCTAATTTTGGTCACTCTAAAAAAAGAGTTTTTCCTCGTTAGGAGCTCAAAAGTAATGCATAATCTCAGAAATCCAAAAAAAACAAACAAAATTAACCAGAGGACCAATTAGATAGTTATTTTGGTTATAAGTAACAATTGTTATATAAAATAGTAAAATTCAGGGGAAAAGTACCTGTTTATTAGGGATTTATGGCTGGTTAGGGGAATTGTTTTTATATACTAGATGTTTTAAAAAATAATACAAAAGGATTGGCAGTAAAAATCGTCAAACCCATTATTTTAGCGAATAACGAAGCTATTCGATCGATTTATTCAAAATTTATTCAAAAAATCCAGTATTCTAATACAAGTAAGTAGGTCGTGTTA
>JALZWC010000700.1 GCA_023300255.1 Saprospiraceae bacterium
TTACCTCAGATAGAAGTTTACGAAGTGCATTAAATGTTGCGTACGACAATGTGAATGACATAGATGCTTGGGTAGGTTTGTTGGCAGAAGACCATGCAGCTGGGGCTTCTTTAGGCCCAACTTTGATTGCCATACTAGGAGCACAATTTGAACGATTAAGAGATGGTGATTTTTACTACTATGAAAATGATCCAGCGATAGATAGAGCTTTGTTAAATAATATTAGAAATACTACTTTGTCTTCGATTATTGAATTGAATACTACACTATCTACGCTTCAAGCAAATGTATTTACCGCAGTTTCTTGTGAAGATATTGCAGATAATGGAAACCCTCCAGTAGGAAATGATGGACCTAGCAATCCTCCAGCTGGCAACGGTGGTGGTGGAAATGATGGACCTGGTAATCCTCCAGGTGGTAATGGTGGTGGTGGAAATGGTGGACCTGGTAATCCTCCAGGTGGCAATGGTGGTGGTGGAAATGGTGGACCTGGTAATCCTCCAAACGGCAATGGTGGCGGTGGACCAGGAGGAAATGATGGTGGCAGACTAGGCGGCAATGGAGGAAACAGACCAGATGGTGGATTTATTTCAACAGCCCCTACAACTGCTAATCGAATAAGTACTTTTGCTGAAAATAGTCTTAACGTATTTCCTAATCCTTCTAATGGTTTAGTTACCATTCAGGCAAGAGCCGAAATAATTCAACAGATAACAATTGTTGGAATGGATGGGAAAGAATATGTCTCTAAGGTCTTTACAGATGGAGCGACTTCTTTTTATGAAGAGGAATTAAATTTAGCCGTACCTTCAGGTATTTATTTTGTAAAAATTGCGACTGCTCAAGAGTTGCTGACAGAGAAGTTAGTTATAGTGAAAAGATTATAATCATAATTACTTCCAAAATATTTATAGTAACAAAAATATTCTTGAACATATCTGACATTTTTGGAAGATTATTATTGCTTGAACAGGTTACTCTCCATAAGGAGAGTGACCTGTTTCTATTTTTAATGAGTGTAATAGGGCGAACGAAAAGTCATTATCGTAATGCGTAAATGCTTGAAAAAGGTGGTTGTTTACGTGTCGGACACCTCCGAAGGTGTCCGACACGTAGTTTTAATTTGTTCAACGGACTATTTTAAAGTGATCTGATCAATTGACATGAATTTGTCCCAAATTTCTTACACCCCTCATTTTAATAGAGTAATTTATGAACTAATTCCTATAAATTTTTATTCTTACCTTGCAAGAATTAATATAGATTGAAGTTGTCATACTTTTTGGAAATTATCTTTATAGACACTTCACTATTTCATCATTTCGTATTCAAGAAAATGGGGCAGCAAAAGAAATTTGATTATCAGCTATTTGGGAGAGTGATTGCGCTAGCAAAGCCTTATCGACGTATATTCATATCCGCAGGAGTACTAGCAGTTGTATTAGCACCAGTAGCGACCTTGCGACCCTACTTAATAAAAGTGATGGTGGATGACCATATTTTCAAATATGATATTCCTGGAATGAAAAGGGTGGCCTTGATGATTGGTATCGTATTGATTGTAAATGTATTACTGCAATATGCTTTTATTTATAGTACCAACTGGCTCGGCCAATCGGTGATTAGAGATTTGAGGGTGAACGTATTCAAACACATTACCAACCTTAAATTAAGCTATTTCGATAAAACCCCTATAGGTACGTCTACCACACGAACGATTAATGATATAGAAACTATTAATACGGTCTTTTCACAAGGAGTGATTACTATTCTTGCGGATTTGCTCACCTTGTTTGCTGTATTAGGGATTATGCTCTATACTAGTTGGAAATTGACTTTAGTTTGTTTAATCACAATGCCTTTTTTAATAGGAGCTACTTATATCTTTAAAGAAAAAGTAAAAGCTTCCTACCAAGTCGTTAGAACGCAAATTTCTCGAATGAATGCTTTTTTACAGGAACGAATTACAGGGATGCGGATGGTCCAAATATTTAATGCAGAGCAGCAGGAAATGGAGAAATTTAAAACCATTAATAAAGAATATACAGAAGCTAACCTAAATGCCATATTATATTATGCTATTTTCTTTCCAGTCGTAGAGATTATATCTGCTGCATCATTAGGTTTAATGGTTTGGTACGGTGCACGAGGGGTAATAGGTGGAGAGGTAACCTTAGGCGCTTTAGTGGCTTTTCCTATATTCCTATCTATGTTATTTCGACCTATGCGAATGCTAGCAGATAAATTTAATACCTTACAAATGGGCTTAGTAGCCGCAGATCGGGTATTTGATTTATTAGATAGCGACCAACAAATTGCTAACACGGGAACTATATCGCCAGATCGTTTAAAAGGAGATTTGGCATTTGAAGATGTAAGCTTTGCCTATATCGCCAAAGAATATGTGTTAAATAAGATTAATTTTAAAGTAAATGCAGGAGAGACATTAGCGATAGTAGGTAGCACAGGTTCTGGAAAATCTACGATCATCAATATCCTCAATCGTTTTTATGAGCTGAATAGTGGACAAATCTTAATTGATGGCACAGACATTCGTTCTTATGAACTCAAAGCATTAAGAAAAAGAATCGCAGTTGTTTTACAAGATGTCTTTCTGTTCTCTGGCTCTGTTATAGATAACATTACGCTTCGGGATGCTTCTATTAGTAAAGAGACCGTTATAGAAGCAGCCAAAATGATCGGCGCACATGAGTTTATTATGAAATTGCCAGGAGGCTATGAGTACGAAGTAATGGAACGTGGAGCTACGTTATCTATGGGGCAGCGACAGTTAATTTCTTTTGTACGGGCACTAGTTTTTGATCCAGATATATTGATCTTAGATGAAGCGACTTCTTCTATTGATCCAGAATCAGAATCCGTTATCCAACACGCTATAGAAACTTTAATTGCGAAACGTACTTCTATTATTATCGCTCACCGTTTATCTACTATTCGTCACGCTAATAATATTATGGTTTTAGATAAAGGGGAAATCATGGAGTTTGGTTCTCACCAAGAGTTATTACAATTGGAAGAGGGACATTATAAGCAGTTGTATGAAATGCAGTTTGTGGAGGTTGAGGTCTAATTTTAAACACATAGGCACATAGTTCACATAAGCATACTATGTGGACTATGTGCCTATCCTATGTGTTTAAAAAAGTCAATATCACTCACGACCTATAAAATTTGTATTATCCGTATGACTACGAAGTAGTTCCGCGCCTGCCTGGCGTAGACAGGTTTTATTAGGTCCCTTTCCGAGCCACAATCTGCGTAATCACCGCCGAATAAATAAATCCGCTTTTTGTCATTTCCTGCTCCGCCCAATAAATCTTTAAAGCATCAAAGTCAGCTTGGGGCATCAAACCTTGTTTGACAAAAGTCGGCGCAAAATCATTAAAAGCATCTCGCCACCAATTCCACCAACGATGTTGAACAGGGGCCATACCGCCTACACAGGTTTGTGATTCAATTGTAAAGCCTGCTTCTTCTAAAAGGGTAGGTAGATAAGTGCCAATTTTAGCATCTCCACCATTATTTAAATAAAATTGATTCCATGCTTTCGTATTCGCGTCAAAACTTTCATTGGCGGGAACGCAAGTAAAACTATCCAATGTCAGATATTCCATGGCAACAAAGACACCTCCCGGTTGTAGTTTTTTATAAATAGCCTCCAAGACGGCAGGTAAGTCCGCTATCAAAAAAGCTAAGAACCAACGACAAAAAGCAGCATCATATAAACCCTTTTGTTTGGGTAAATCTAAAATATCCGCGTGTAATAATTCTATATTCTGCGTTTTTTGTTGCTGGATTTGAAACCGCAGGTAATCTTGGTATAGATTAGCTTTATCTAAAGCCGTAATATGTGCGTTGGGACAGCTATTAGCTAATTCAAAGGTCGTAAAGCCAGGACCGCATCCTAGATCTAGTATAGTTTTACAATCTGCTAATTTGGCGGAATGAATAAGATCTCGTGTTTCTGGTTGCCAAGCTAGATGCTGTCGGTCTAGTCGTTCTATTTCTTGTTGGTGAACACCTAAAAAATAATTTTCGCTCATATTGTTTGGTCGTTTTTAACGAATTTCCTCTTTCTGATAGACAAGGTACAGTAAAGAAGTCATTTTTCTCCTCTCTGCTGGCGCAAAGGCTCTGCCTTGTGCCTCCTATCCATAAGGCTTTGCTTTAATACAGATAAGAAGGTGGAACTAATAGACGAACTCTTGATAGTAGAAGCTTGGAAAGTGGCTGATATCTGGGTTTCTCGGAAAGATGACAGCCATTTTGAAAATTTCTGCCATCACCAGTTCCTATAGAACGCTTCGACCCCGTGAAATAGACGGTGACGAGGCGATGCCCCTTATCTATTTGTTTCTTAGAAACATTGCTATAGACGGTGTCAGAGCTACGCTCTTTTCTTTAGGTTGACGCTTATGGGTACAGCCTTTGTGCCAGAGTTGACTCTAATTTTTTTTAATTTCTACTCATCCTAAAAAAAAAATAATTCACTAAAATCATCGTATTTACTCACTTCTTGAGATTAAATAGACCGTCTATCATATCATTTTTTCAAAAAAAAATCTTTTTTTTTAAAATCATTGGGTACATCATTGAAAGCACCAACACTCTAGTATGTAAGACATAAAGATGCTTACAAACGCAAGACAAAAACAAACACTAAAATCTAGGACAGCGAGACATTCAACAAAAACTCTGAACATTTCCAACAAACATTATTATCCCATGATCGCGTTGACCCACAACGCAACTTTTTTGAACATAATCCATGAACACAGTCTTTTAACCAAAATTGACAAACTAATTCTCAAAAACTCGAAAAAAGAAAGCTCGTCCGATTTTATTAGCCCAAGTACTAGGAGTAGTACACTAAAGAAAGCATACCTAGCTTTAAACGTAGATAGGAATACAATATTAAGTACTAGGTATGTGGCTTTGAAAGTTGTTGTCTAAGCAAAAATGAAATTGACATCTCCGACCTGATTAACGGTGCTTAATTCAGGTCGGAAGATGCTCCTTTTATCAGAAACCCCAATGAAAACGTAAAAAAATCGAAATGAAGAACTATAATTCTTCATTTTATATAAATGACTGACTAGTACTCAATCATTAAATTCCCCTCCCTTCGCATGACTAAAATACTTATGATGAAGCAATTTTGATTGCTCCATTTTTAAGTTTTATCAAGATATATGGATAGTAATGGACTGTAGTCGATCCTTCAAACCGATAGACTACGAAATGTTGGAAAGAGAAGTTCGCATGAACTTCTCTTTATTTTTTTGCCTATTTTGTACTTCTTTCCAAGCTTCAGCCTCTTTTTTCTCTTCTTTTTAATTTCCAGACCACTTTTTTTCTTTTTAATAAAAGATTAAGCTCTTTTTTGTGAATATTTTCCTTTCTCAAACGTTTACATAAAAATGATTGTTAAAACCTGACAGCCTGATAGTATTTGAGCAGGTTATTTGCCAAGGTTGTTAGTTTTTTGTAGAAAAAATAATAAACCTAGCTCTCTTTACAATCAAATAATTGAATACTTAATTCTGTCTCACTACATGACGTATACTTTTTTTAAAACTTTCTTGATCAGCCTATTAATTAATAACTGTAGCCTATTATTAGCACAGAATACAGAACCTGTGGACAAGCTTAAAATAGATGGAGAGATCGTTAGTGTCTTATATACAGTAGATGATACACTTTTGGTAGCTGACTTGGAAGATGTTTATGTATCTTCGCCTAGAAACTTTGATTCCGTAGATGATTACCTACGCTATATGAAATATCGGAGATATGCTAATAAAGTATACCCATATGCAGTAGAAGCGATTAAAATATTTCGAGAAGTAGAGCATGTAACGACGACTATGAAGCCTCGAAAACGTAAAAAACATATCAAGCGGCTACATAAGGAGTTAAAGAAAGAGTTTTCGGATCCTTTGAAGAATCTAAGCAAAACACAAGGAAAAATCTTGATTAAAATGATAGAAAAGGAGTTAGATACGCCTTTTTATTATTCAGTCAAGAGTCTGCGAGGAGGTTTTACGGCAACCTATTATAGTGCTTTGAGCCGTCCGTTTGGCTATAGATTAAAAAAAGGGTATATAAAAGGAGAAGATCCTATATTAGATGCGGTATTATATGATTTAGATATTTCTCACAAAATTGAATAGTGTTGAACATTTTAAATAACGATGAAGTATTCAGTCTGTCTCCTACCAATCATTCAGTAGGTCTCTATCCACTAGGTTTTAGTAGTGCAAGCATTGCTTCTTCGTTATTACTGTTTTTCTTTTTTTTCCTTTCTATTACGCCTTCCTTTTCTCAATTTAAGAAAACACCAAAGAGTATTTTTCAAGCCTTACAACAAGGCAGTATGACAGGGATTATTATTGAAACGGATTTAGATAGCCTTATCAAATACCGAAATAGGAATACCTATCAACCAGCTGTCTTTAGTTATAGGACTGAACGAGGAAAAATTTTAAGATATGATATTCGATTAAAACCTAGAGGGAAGTTTCGAAGAAGGATTTGCGACTTTCCAATGATTAAAATAGATTTTAGTAAAAAAGACTTAAAACAGCGGAAGCATAAAAAGTTTGATGACTATAAATTAGTAACCCATTGTATGAATACAATGGATGATAGTTATGAAAGCGTCGCCAGAGAGTATCTTGCCTATAAATTGTATAATATTTTATCACCAGATAGTTACAAGGTCCAATTTTTACTTATTACTTATATAGACTCTAAAGAAGTGATACCTGCCTTTCAGCATTTCGGGTTTATTATTGAAGATACAGCAGAGTTGGCTGATCGAATTCAAGGGACATTTCGTAAAAAAGTGGATGGCTTGGTGATAGATAGTATGAATGTGGTACAGTATGATTTTATAGCTTTGTACCAATATATGATAGGTAACACAGATTGGAAGGCAACCCCTATTCCTCGAAATGTAAAGGTATTTAAAAAAGAAGCCGAAGCGGATTATAAAATGGTGCCTTTTGATTTTGATTTTTCCGGACTAGTAGCTGCTCCTTATGCGGTGCCTAATTCTGGTCTAGGGCAAATGAATATCCGCCATAGAATCTTTCAAGGAATTGAAAATATAGAAAGCATTGACGAAGCTACAAGGTTACTTTTCTTAGCTAAGAAGAAAAAAATTATTAAGCATGTTAAGAAATTCATGTTACTATCGAGAGCTAGCAAGAAAGATATTCGGGGGTTCTTAGAACTCTTTTTTGAGGAACTTGAAAGTATTACTTTTGAAAGTTCAGAAGATAAAGGAGCAGGAACCAAATAAGGAAATTCATGTAGCGGCTTAATTTTTACAAAGATGAATTTGTAAAGCAAATGAACCACAAAGCAAATAGATTGTTACAAGTCAGAATTGGTAAATTATTTATTTACTACTCTCTAGTTCTACTTTGAGACTTTAGAATTTTTCATCGGACCACGCTAGTGATCCGATGAGAAAATTATCTCCGACCCTCTCAATCGGATGACTAGCATCGTCCGATTAGAAGGAAGAGTCTAAAGTGCCAAAGTAGAACTAATGATACAGAAAAAGTACTAAACTTAAACATGGCAATAGAAGATAATCAAAGTAAAAGAAACACAGGTAGGACTATTTTAATTATTCTAGGACTACTTGCAATAATAGCTTTTGTCGTAGGCTACCAGAAATATCAAGATATTTTCGGTTCGGCAGTTCCAGAGACTATTGGGGCACAAACTTTTTTTGAAATTCCTACTAATTCTACCTTTGACGAAGTAGTTACTTCTTTATCTTCTCAAGGAATAATACAAGACGTCAAAGCCTTCACGTGGGTAGCAGAGTATATGAAATATCCCAAGCCTGCTATGCGAGCAGGACGCTTTAATATACAGGCAGGATGGAGTAATCGAAAATTGATCCAGCATTTAAGAGCTGGCAAACAAGAACCTTCAAAACTAGTATTTAATCACGCTTGGAGAGTGGAGAATGTTGCAGGAAAAGTGGCCACTTTTATCGAACCAGATTCAGCATCTATTGCTGCGCTACTACAAGATGAAGCCTATATAAAAGAACTGGGATACACGAAGGATAATATTATGACCTTATTCATTCCCAATACTTACGAAGTGTTTTGGAATACCACGCCTAAGCAATTTGTAGAGCGGATGGTCAAAGAAAAAGAAATCTTTTGGAGCAAAAGTAATCGTCGTCAAAAAGCAGAAAAATTGGGTTTAACGCCAGACGAAACCTACACTTTAGCATCTATTGTAGAAAGAGAAACGGTACAAAAAGATGAAAAACGTAGAGTCGCAGGGGTATATTATAACCGGCTGAACACAAAAGGTTGGAAACTAGAAGCGGACCCTACAGTAAAATTTGCTACAGGAGACTTTGGACTTAGAAGAATTCTCAATAAACATTTAGCTGTTGATTCTCCTTATAATACTTATAAATACCCAGGACTTCCACCTGGTCCAATAAGCATGGCGTCTATATCAAGTATTGATGCGGTCTTAAGTGTAGAAGACCACAAATATATGTTTTTCTGTGCCAGAGGAGATGGTAGTGGCTTTCATAATTTTGCAAAAACACTTTCTCAGCACAATGCAAATGCAGTCAAGTATCGCCGAAATATGCGAAAGAGTGGTGCATGGAATTAAGCTGGCAGAGCCAGTTAGGCAAAGAGTAAGAATAAATTAGCCATTTTAACCTGCCCAGCAAGCCCGTCCGCTTTGCGGTTCACTTGCTCT
>JALZWC010000701.1 GCA_023300255.1 Saprospiraceae bacterium
CGTTTACAAACAACGAAATTTGGTCATTTTTTAAGCGAAATTTATCTCTATTCTCTGCTCTCTATTCTCTGCTCTTTTCTTATGTATAGTAGTATGAAACAATGTCTCATATTTCTTGAAAAATATCCAATAGATAAAAATACTTTTCAAGGTACTTAAGCCATTTTTTACTTACAGTCTTACTTTATTGCATTTTATTTCTGTCACATTTTTTAGATTTTTAGTTTAAAAAAAATACTATTATTATGTATTTTGCCACTTAATTGAATCCTCCATTTAATACTAATTATTCCTTTTAACTTTCACCCCTTCCCTTGAGGTTATACTACTAATAGTTATTTTACTATTTCTCCCCTTTCGTTTCAATTAGATATTACTTCCCTTTTACACAGTAAGAGAATCATTTACAAGGCAGTCTTTTGAGTAAGTATTTTAAAGCATTCGTACACTAATTTCTTCCATAGTGCGATGCAAAAAAAATAGAATTACAGTAAGCTGATTCTAGTTACGTCCTATTAAATTCTCTATTGGAGGAAAGCATCCATTATTAATGACAGTTGATCTATAAACTTCATATAGCTACGCTTTCTCCAACCTGTGAGACTTTAGAAAATGTTAAAATATCTCTTACAACCCAGACTTGATGTACCTACATCAGACTCCAAACCAATGTCTCATGAAAACAAAGGCTACTACTGCCATGAAACTAATTAGTATTCTATTAGTTGGCTTATGTTGTTCTTCTTTTAGCCTATTTAATCTTTGGGATCTAACTAACTCAGAAGAAGCAGATACAGAACTCTCCATAGGAATTGAAGCACCTATCAATTCTAATTGGGAATCTGCTGAGTCTAATTGTGATGCATCCGATAAAGAGGAAACATCCTTCGATTTCACCAACAGAAATCCTAATAAAAAGATCGCCAAGGCAATTACCGATCAAGCGAAACATTTTGAAGCTTACGAATTAGCGGATTGCCAATCGGAAAATAAAAAATACCAAAAATACATAGCTGCTGCTGATCATCATCAATCCTTTGCTAAGCAAATGCGTTCGGAGAATGCAATGATGATGGACTGTGGAAAATTGTCTCTTTTCCCTTTATTAGATGTACCAGGGTTTCCGCAAATAGATGAGATGATCGTATGTAGTGGTCCAGATACTTTGAGTTTATTGGTTTACAATAATTCTCCCTACACTTTGCAGGGGGTAGAAATACATGTAGAGTTTGATCCAGGTTTGAGTTATGGCGGAGAGGTGCACGCAAATAATTCCCCAGCTACCGTAACAGAATTAAATGTAAGCAATCCATATACACCAAGTTTTTTAACAAGTCCTATTGATTCTAATGCATTGGTCATTGCCAATATCCAAGTACAGGCAGATTGTGATGTGAATCTATTAGACAATGAATTGTCTTTGGACGCAGTAGTCTATTATCAATATATAAATGAGTTTGGAGAATTAATTGAATGCCAAGAGCGCATAGAGCGTATTGGAAATTATAATTCCATTATAAAAGTTCCCGTATTAAATATTTTAACCGTTACTCCAACGCAAGCTACAACAACTAATTTAACCGACCCAGCTTGTCAAACAGTTTTATTATCCCAAGATGGAATTAATGCTTATGTAGATGAAGCTACCTTTATTATTGATGGGGTTGATTTAGTAAATAATTATAATCTGTCTAGTGTAACTATTAATGGTTTACCAGGACCAAGTTACACATACGATACCATCGCTCAACAATTGACTTTAATTATTGACGATTCCTATTTTCCATCGAATGGTAATTTAAATAATGGAGATAACTTATGGGATGAAAGTGAGACGGTTGCGATTGAATTTTGCTATTTGATAGAGGCCTGTGTATCGGGCTCTGCTTCCTTCGATTATAAAGCTTACTATGGTTGTAACGAGGAAGTTTGTTTTGATATTACACAGAAACCAGCATCGGTAGTTTTACAACCAGACTTTGGAGCAACTCCAGAAATAAGCAATTCAGATGTAGTCCAAACAGCAGAGTTTTGTGGCGATCATTTAATTTATGAATTCACCGTTCAAAGTACCAACACCCATCCGATAGAAGGTTTATGGAAAGATGTAGTGATTAACTGGCCAAGATGTGAAAATGATGTGACCAATACCGTTAACGTATTTATTAATGACTCCTTAGTTACAGGCATAGCCTGGCCTGCTAGCATTCCTACTCATGTTAATTATCAACCCGAAGGATATCCTAACTGGCGACATTTAAACACGACCACCACCACCCTTGAAACATGGCGATTCACTTCAGACAAGGATGGTCCTGGAGGCTTAGACGATTTAGATGGTGATGGAAGATATGATGATTTAGCAGGAGGAGAATCACTTACTGTTAGAATAGAAGTAGAGGTATTGTGCGCAGAAGGAGAGATAGATTGTCAACCGATTGAATGTAGCATAGAGCAAATAGAAATTCGAGGAATTAGAGATTGTGTATTTCCTTTTCAACAATTTGCGCCTTTAGCCGAACCGATTGAATACAGGTATGGTAGAAACACTTTTGTCAATAATGAAGATGAAGTTGTTTTCGGTCAAGCCATAACCGAAAACATAGTCGTTGAAAATTGCGACTGGACGCCTACTAAGGATGGCTTTGTTCATGACTATACTTTTGATAAAATTAATATAGAAGCTTGTCCTGTTAGTAACATATATCTCCGAGCGAGATTTACCTCT
>JALZWC010000702.1 GCA_023300255.1 Saprospiraceae bacterium
TATGTGGTTAAAAAAAACGACTAATGGATTAATCTAGTTTGTCTTTCCGTAAGAACAATAAACCAAAACTAGTAATAAAAGCCATCACATAAAAAGCCTTTCCAAAGTTATCCGCATTATTATCATACAGGGCAGCTCCAATTAAAGCACCTGATCCAATAGCTACTTCTAATCCTATAAAAACAGTAGCCATCGCTTGTCCTCGCTTATTAGCTTGACTGCGATCTATGGTCCATGCAAAAATGGCTGGCATCCCGATGCCTAAAGAGAATCCTAAAGAACCAGTAGCTGTTAATAACCAAGCAGGAGAATCAGAAAGTCCCACCATAATGTGAGAAAGGCATAGACAAATAATAGCTGCTTTGATGACAATGACCCGACCATACTTATCCGAAATAGTACCTGTTACTAAGCGAGATAAAATAGAACAAACGGTAAAGCTAGTAAAAAACAAACCTTTGTTAGAAATCCCTAAAAACTCACATTGATCTGGTGTAATGGTAACGAGTGCACCAAACCCTATATAAGATAAGCCACAAATGATTGCGGGAAGAATAGCGTCCTTATCTATTATTTCGGTTCTTTTTAATTTTAATAAACTAGGATGAAAAGGCTGCCTATTAGCAAGCGTTTCTTTCATTCTAGTCAATATTAATAGGGATATTAAAGCACTAACAGAAGAGGCATAAAACATAACATCCATGGAATAAGCATTAACCAAATAACTCCCAATAGGTGGAGAGATAGAAGAGCCTAAATTCATACTAACCCCCATAATTCCCATTGCTTCGCCTCTCCTATGCTCTGGTACGATATCCGCTACATAGGCAGTTATTGCAGTAGGCGTAAAACCTGTAGAGAATCCATGACATAGTCTTAATAAGAAAAATCCACTAAGTGTCGATAAGATAGGATACATTAAACTACAAACGATACATATAATAGCGCCTACAATGATAACAGGTACTCTTCCAATAGTATCGGCTAATTTTCCACTGAATGGACGAGATATGCCTGCCGTCAACGTGAATAAAGCTATAATTAAGCCTTTATAATCAGCTCCTCCAAGTCCACTTAAAAATGCAGGCAATTCAGGTATAATCATATTAAAGCTTCCGCCGAAAAAGGCAAAACTGATACAGAGTAGTAAGAAAGACAAGGTATATAAGGGTTGATCTACTTTTTGCATCCGCTAAAATAGAATTCTTTACTCTGTTACTTTAAAAGTAGCCGCCAAACATATTTTTATTTTTAAATATTCTATACTCATAAACTTGCTTTACTGCTATAGATTCCCATATATTTGTCGTAACGATTGTAGAAATATAATTAGTATTTGAAAATTTTCACATATCTAGCCTTTTTCGGTTAATTTTCTGTTAACAGACACAATAAATTAGTAATTACTATTGAATTGTTGCAATTTGGCTTTATAATTGAAATTACTACAATAGTTTTCAACTTCATTTTATCTAATCTAACTAAATAATTCTTCTATAAGCGCAAACTTTTACACTTAAAATTTTAATTTATAATTAGTACTTATTCATAGTTGTCATTCATTGATTCAATTCGATGTATTGCCTGTGTGTACTTAATTAAAATAAGCTAAGTATGGAAGTCAAAACGCTTAATGATCAACAACTAATTGCTAACTATTTAGAAGGCAATGAAAAATCATTTGAAGAATTACTCTCTCGACACAAGGACAGAATCTACACGTCCATTTATCTTTTTGTAAAAGACCACAGTCTAGCAGAAGATATCTTTCAAGAAGTTTTCATCAAAATCATAGATACCTTAAGAAAAGGTAAATACAACCATGAGGGTAAATTCCTACAATGGGCCTTACGTATTTCCTATAACATGTGTGTAGATTACTTCCGACGCACACGTCGTAGACCGAAGGTATCTGCTACAGAGACTTTTGATATATTCGATGTATTGCAAAATACAGATATGAATGCAGAGCAGACGATGATCAAAAGTCAGACGCATCAAAAGATCCGTTCTTTAGTAGATATGTTACCTCCAGAGCAAAGAGAAGTAGTGATCTTGCGTCACTATGCGGATATGAGTTTTAAAGAAATTGCTCAATTGACTAGAGTAAGCATTAATACGGCATTAGGTCGAATGCGTTATGCTTTAATCAATATCCGAAAGATGGTAGAAGAAAAAGAGGTGGTATTACAGTAGATTCTAATACATTCAGACTCTTCCATATATTTAGATTAAGAGGGTCGATGAATTTGTTTAGATGAAGTCGAACCTTTATACAACAAAATAACCCTACACGTTTATATAACTATCAGGTCATCCTATAGTCGTAACAATCAAAAGAGGAATTTTATTTTTTGATTGTTATAAACCGATTACCCTCTAGAGCTTGTTTGGAATCATTGTATTCTAAACAAGCTCTTTTTTTATTTCTACTTTCTCCTAAAATTATCGTTCTAAACGAATCCTACTTTTTTTAATCTTTTCCTTTCCTTACCTTTGGTTTCCTTAGTAGTGACGAAATAATGAACACAATTAGAATTTTATTTAAACACATAGGCACATAGAGCACATAGCCTATGTGCTCTATGTGCCTATGTGTTTAGGTATTACGTTTAATTTTGTCCAAGTACTTACTT
>JALZWC010000703.1 GCA_023300255.1 Saprospiraceae bacterium
TATACCATTACAAGTAATTTTTAAAATAAACTCAACAACCACTTCCTATAACATTCATAAATACAATGATAGAAAAACCCACAGCAGTTCACCAAAAAGTAAAAAAACTATTGGCTAGTCTAAGTGATGGGCTATACGAAAGAGAAGAAGCGGTCAATCTTTCTTTATTAAGTGCGATAGCAGGAGAGAGTATTTTCTTATTGGGACCTCCCGGTGTGGGAAAGAGTTTAATTGCTAGACGACTGAAGCACGCCTTTTTAGATGGCGTATCCTTTGAGTATTTGATGAGTAAGTTTAGTACACCAGATGAAATATTTGGACCGATCTCTATTCAAAAATTAAAAGAAGAAGATAAGTATGAACGCCTAACAGATCGTTATTTACCAGGAGCGAATATCGTTTTCTTAGATGAAATATGGAAGGCTGGACCAGCTATTCAGAATGCTTTATTGACCATTTTAAATGAAAAAATTTATAGAAATGGAGATAAAGACATGGAAGTTGATATAAGAGGTATCATTACGGCCTCGAATGAGCTGCCCCCTAAGAATGCCAACCTTGCCCCAATATGGGATCGTTTTTTATTACGGTTGGAATTAGGGAACATCAAAAAGTTCGATAACTTTTTGACGATGATTACAGATGTCAAAGATGTTTATAAAGATGATATAGCTGACGATGCTAAATTAAGTAATAAAGAATTAGATGAATGGAGTTCGCTAATAGATCAAGTAGTGGTCGGTCCAGAGGTATTGAATACGATCCAATTGGTCAAAATTAAATTAGCCGAACATAATGTACGAGCAGTTAATACGGGCAATGCGATCATCGTACATGATCGACGATGGAAAAAGATTATCCGCCTATTACGAACATCTGCTTTCTTGAATGGTCGAACGAAGGTTGATTTAATGGACTGCTTTTTAATGTACCATTGTCTGTGGGGCAGCCCGAGTCAAAGACAAACCATCAGAGATATTTTGACAGAGGCTGTTGCGAAGCATGGTTATACGATGGCGGTTAATTTAAGTATGCTTAAAAAAGAGACGAAAGAATTTCAAGAAGAAGTAGCGAGCGAGATTAGAATTAGTCATACCGTTTCTAAGGATCAACTGATGATCATTGATGACGAGTATTTTCGAATAGAGAAACAGGATAGTAAGTTTCAAGGAGCATTTATTACGATTAAGCAATTTCGGATGCTTTCTATTGATGATCCACAGGTGACTAATTTTTATGATGAGGAAAAAAATCTAGTCAATAGAGTACGTACTTCTAAGGGAAAACAAGAGAACACGATTGATGTACACCACGATGCTACAGAAACGACCTATCGACTCCAAACCCGCTTATTAGATACTTCTGAAACGATCACTAAAAAGCCGCATCCTATTGTTCAAAAATTTTGGGATGAGCGCTACCAGAAGTTAACGACGTTTATTGGTCAACAGCTTCAAAATATGGAAGAGAATCGACCAGAGGAAATTGATTTGTTATCGCAGAATTTATTTGTTGATTCGGAATTCTCGGACGTTGTTAAAAAGAATTTTGAGGAGGTGGCGAGTAGTTTGCAGCAATTGAAACTGAATCTGGAGAAGCTGCAATTTTCTTATACAAATATTTAGAAATTTTAAACACATAGGCACATAGTTCACATAGTACGACTCATCATCTATGTGAACTATGTGCCTATGTGTTTAAAAAAATCTACGTGGTTAAAATAGTTAAATGGTTCAAGATATAGAAAAAGAGTTACAACAAGAATGTGATCGTTTTATAGAATTTGGTAATTTGCTAGATAAGCGAATGCGGCGATATATTGTCCAATATATTCAAAACAAATTTGACCCGGACCAGCATATCATTCCCATTCTAAACGATCAATATTTTGACTATTTTCAAAAAGCATTAGATGAAATATTTCTAATTGAAGGCTTAGTAGAAGTAACGAAGACAAATGATAAAATTAGAAAACAGGTCATCCTAGATTTATTATACTGGTTACGCAAAGCGCATAAAAAATCTAGTATTAAAAATCCATATGACGAAGAGAAGCAACGATTAGAAAGTTGGGCAGTAACGCCCCTTCATATCTTTGTAAAAAGATGGGGCGCATTGGTGGATTATCTAAATACGACCTATAGCCGAACAGAACTAGATAACCATTTCTTCAAAGAGAAATTTAGCCAATTAATTACCAGTAGTTCTCTAGAGGATATAGGGAAGAAAGAGCAACAACAGTTGGAAGTCTTACTGCATGATATATTGGCCCAATGGGATGCTTTATTGTATGTGAAAATTTTAGACTTTCAGTTATCAAAATTTGAAGAAGAAAAACAGGCTTATCTAGATTTTTTAAGTCAAAAAGTATCGGAGTACAACAAGATACGAGATTTCATGAGCCCCTTCTCTGAATATTTAGGCTGGGATTTATCTCGTAAACTATGGAAAGAAACTTCCTTTGATTTATTACAGCACTATGATGAGCTATTGCAAAACGAAGCGTCTATTAAAGAACTAGCAGACCTGCTAGGGAATATGCGGGAAGCAGAAATCGAAATAGAAGA
>JALZWC010000704.1 GCA_023300255.1 Saprospiraceae bacterium
GAAGAAGAAGTTGAAGAGTATGAGGTAGAGATTGTAGATAATAGTGGTATTGCCGCAACAATAGAAGAAGAAGTTGAAGAATATGAGGTAGAGATTGTAGATAATAGTGGTATTGCCGCAACAATAGAAGAAGAAGTTGAAGAATATGAGGTAGAGATTGTAAATAATAGTGGTATTGCTGCAACAATAGAAGAAGAAGTTGAAGAATACGAGGTAGAAATTGTAGATAATAATGGTATCGCCGCAACAATAGATCTAGTCTTTGATTGCGTCAATGCTCAAGATACTAATGATTGTGATGGAGATGGAACGCCCAATGAAGTAGATGAAAAACCTTTTAATCCTTGCGTAGGTGGCACAAAGTCTCTAAATACAAATGATTGTGATGGAGATGGGATTACAATAGGTCAAGGTGATACAGACGATTATGATTATTGTGTACCTGTTGAAAGTCCAGAATGTAATGTAGGGACTGGTAGCTTCATAGATTCCCAAACTGTTCTAATTGCCCCATGTGATGATGCAACAACCTGTTATGTTACAGTAACTGTCAAAGCACTATTACAAGGAGCCTATGATGAGGATAATCCGTCGATAATGCGAGATGACCTAAGAGCGCTTAGTTTGCTACCTCTGAAGGAACCATACAAGGATTTAAAAATATATGATGGCGATCCTGTACCTTTTAAAATTATTGGCCAAGGAGCCGAAATCGTAAAGAAAGAAGTATTAGACATTACAGGAGACAATGCTATAGTTGATTGGATATTCGTTCAACTGCATGAGGAAAATAATCCTGAAGAAATATTGGCTACTCGCTCCGCACTCATCCAAAGAGATGGTGATGTTGTAGATACGGATGGTGTTTCTCCTCTAAAAATCCAAATTGCTCCTGGCAAGTATTATGTCTCTATTCGTCATAGAAATCACTTAGGTGTTATGACAAAGACTGCTGTAATCCTATCTAAAACTATTACTACAAATATTGACTTTTCAGACATCAATACTTCTACCTATACACTAGCCGATAACCGAAAACAGAGCAGTCATGCTCAAAGACGCATTGATGATCTTAATTATTTGTGGGGAGGAAACTCTAATGGGGATTGGGCAACCATTTATCAAGGACCAGGCTTAGACCAAACAAAAGTCTTTTACGATATTTTCGTAGATGATAATAATAAAGGCCCAGATGGATTTCCCAACTACAATTTTATTAAAAGAGGCTATACTATTAGTGATAGTAATATGGACGGAGAGGTTAGATACCAAGGACCTAATAATGATGTAGATGATTTACAGTTTTTTAATATCATTTTACATCCTGACAATCCTGGTTTCTTTAGTAATAAAATTATCTATGAACAGATTCCAACAAAAAAGGAGGATTAGTGAAGTAATAAGTAATAAGTAGTAAGTATGAAGTATGAAGTCGTAAGACGTTGACAGTTAATCTTTAAAAAATCATTAGAGCTACCCGTCTACACTACTGGACATTTTATTCACGCAGAGTAGGCAGAGCTCGCAGAGGCTCACTAAACATTGAATTTCTCTGCGTGCTCTGCGAACTCTGCGAGCAAAAAACGCTTATTTTCAAAAATGTCCAGTAGTATACTACCCGTCTAACATTGTTCCTTACAATTAAGAATTTACGGAGCTATTGTATGGGCAATCCCTTGTGGTTGCCCTACCTAGCAGGCAGGGGTGATTGGTTCTATGCAAATCATACATCATACATCTGCTAATTAGTCAAAATCAGACTGATATATGATTTATGATGTAAGATATATGATGTATGATTTGCATACACAGTCCAAATATTCGTATAAAATCAACTGGTAACTGGTAGTTACCTATGAAAACTTGCCTTAAAATAGAACCAATCACTCCTGCCTACGGGGCAGTTTTTTCATTTTTTAAATAAGCCTTCCGACCATAAATACCACAAATAGGACATTCTAATGGATTATGTCCCCTTGCAGGACAATATTCTCTACCAAAGAAAATTATTTGTAAGTGTAATTTATTCCATATCATCTCTGGGAAAAGATATTTCAAATCCTTCTCTGTTTTTTCTACATTCTTCCCAGTACTTAAGCCCCAACGCCATGCAAGTCTGTGTATATGCGTATCCACAGGAAATGCTGGAACACCAAATGCTTGTGACATAACGACAGAAGCCGTCTTATGTCCTACCCCAGGTAAAGCTTCTAAAGCTTCAAAACTGGCAGGAACTTCTCCTTTATGCTCATTGATTAAGATATGAGATAAATCATAAATAGCTTGTGACTTTCTGGGAGATAATCCACAAGGTCTAATAATCCCTTTAATCGTTTCCACTTTTAACTGAATCATATCTTGTGGGGTATCCGCTTTTTCAAATAAAAAAGGCGTTACCTTATTCACTCGTACATCGGTACATTGAGCGGATAATAAGACCGCGATTAATAAAGTATATGGATCTTTGTGAGTTAAAGGTATTGGTGTGGTGGGATATAGTTTTTCTAAAATGTCTGTTATAGCAATTGCTTTGTCTTGTCTGTTATAGATGGTACTCATAGTAGGGACTGGATGAATATTTTAATTAAACTGTAAATTAAAATTAAAATTAGATAGAGTGCTATTTTGGATTATATTTTAATGTGATTTTTCTCTACCGTGTACTTTTGATTATTGAACGGTTTTGTAGGGGCAATCCCTTGTGGTTGCACAAATTTGCCACCGAACTAGGGCAACCACCATACTATTCTACATAAGAAAAGAGCAGAGAATAGAGAGCAGAGAATAGAGATAAATTTCGCTTAAAAAATGACCAAATTTCGTTGTTTATAAACGAAATCTGT
>JALZWC010000705.1 GCA_023300255.1 Saprospiraceae bacterium
ACTCAAATTCAATAGATTGCAATTCATTGATTTTTAGCAGTGTAGATGACAGCCATTTTGAAAATTTCTGCCATCTTGACCAACATTAGACGGGTAGCCATATTATGAAAGACCTGATGCTTTTAGAAAAAAATCCTTCTTATAAACTTAGTGGAAAAACAGGTTGGTCTATCCGTAATGGGAAAAATAATGGGTTTGTCGGATATATAGCAGCTAATCAAAAAATATATTTCTTTACAACGAATACCTCTCTAAAAATAATTTTGATATAGATCAGTTTCCTGCAATTGGAAAAGAAGTTACTTATAAGGCGCTAAGCATATGGGTATCTTGTAACTTTCTATTATAAACAGGATAAATTGTCAAAAGTAAAATAGGCGCTACTGTTTTTTTTAATAAACTACTGTACATTTTAAAGTGAGAGTAGAGATAGTTTTCGTTTAAAATTTAACAAAATTTCGTTATTTTTTAATCGAAATACAACTCTACTCTCTTTTCTAAAAAATGTCCAGTAGTATAAACTTACTCTATGCCATACTCATCTCTTTCTCCATAATAACAGCCATATTAAAATTATCTTCTATTTGCATAAAAGCATAGGTCGTTTTTTGTTTAGCCCCTACTTTTCGTTTTTCTCTATCTGCAGTGTATCCAAGATTTAATAATTTGAAATCATTTCTCTTAGCATATAAAACCGTTTCATACAATACACAAGAATAAGGTCTGTGATCTTCTTGATAATCATAATTTGCTCCACCGAGCAAAGCATTTAAGGTATCGCCATTTTTTTGACAAATCATCATCGCAACGGACCGCCCATTATTATTAGGCAATTCAATTTCTTGTTTTGGTACAAGTTCCAATACCACCCAATCAGGATTATTAACAATCAGTTCAAACATTTTAAAGGGAAGCGGAAAAGTATTAATCGCGTAGTTATTTTTTCTGATATTTTCATAAAGTTGATACCAATGTTGAATATCTCCTTCGGTTGGTTCTTCCTTTATGACTAAATTAAATTTCTCCATATTTCGTATAATATGAGAATTGAAACATCTTTTCGAGTTTTTTGAAAGTGGCGATTTAAATTCTTCGAGCGTTGCCCAACTAAAGTCATCGATATAGTTATTATTGGGTAATTCAAATTTGATATATCCTTGACCTGTAATTATTTCTTCTAACGCTGGATCCAGGTTTTCAAAATCTCTTATAATTAATTGATTGATATTTCCAGCTTGTTGCTTTTTATCAATTAGCACGAGCAACTCTTTTAGCGCATCTTTCCAAAGCGGGTGTTCTTTATCTAAATAAAACTGTTCCCCTTCAGAAAAGGGTGCACCAACAGCCAAGATCTCGGAAGTCAAGTAATAAGGATCTTTTTCACGAAGAGCTTCTATAGTTCCAGAAACTTTCCGGCTAGACATCATATCATCCTTTCCCAAACTAGTAGTTAGAAATGTCATTAAAATAGGTTGGTCTTGATCATCCAAAATAAGGAGGTATTCAAATGACCAGTTATCTTCCTTCTTTTCATTATTAGTGAAGGTGGATTCCATAATGGCTATGGATTCATAATTTAAGATCCCTTTAGACCGAAAATATTTATCCCACATTACTGGATCTACCTCTTGAATTCTTTGGTAAGTTTTAACTTTTAATCCTAATTTAGGATTTATGTTTGCCTTTGGTTTAATTTTTATGGTCGGTAGCCTTCGGAATGCTTTATAAATTTCTTCATAACTGAAATTTTGTTCTTCCAATGTTTGCTCCAATAAAACTTTCATATCAAAGAGCATATTCCTAATTTGCTCTTTGGTATGAAGGCGAGTAATGGTCATTCGCAATCCTGCATTTTTCATACTTACTGCTGGAAACGCTCCCCAATTAAGAAAGTGGCCTTTCTGTATTAGTTTTCTCACCATTACATTACCTATTCTAGGCAAACTAACACCGATAAAGAATACGGGAGAATCACTAATTGAAACACAAGGGAGTTCTAATTCTCGAATTATTTGCTTTGTATAATGAATATTTTCCCATAATTCATTTTGAATTTGAGTAATATCCTCACTTAAATGGAGTTTCGCACAGGCAATTCCTGCCCCTAAATTAGCAGGTTGTAATGGGCCAGAAAAAATCATTGGGCCTCCACAATTACGTATTCTATGCAACAAGCGTTTATTTGGTAGAACCAAAATACCTCCACCCGTAGCAAAGCCTTTAGCCATAGAAGTAGCCATAACCATTCGATCGTGCAATTTCATTTTACTCAATACAAAACCTTGCCCTCGATCTCCATACCAGCTCATCCCATGCGCATCATCTACATAAAAATGGAAGTTATCATATTTATTCAATAGCCTTTCAACTTCTTCTATTGGGCAATGGTCTCCATACATAGAATAAATACCATCAGCCATGTACCAAATATTTTTATGCTGGTTACTCAAGCGTTTTATGGACGCTTCCAACATCTCCATATTGTTATGTCTGACCACTTCCACCTTAATTCCTCTGGGTTTTAGTAAGCTAACCGCTGTTTGAACGGAATTGTGAACTTGTTGGTCCATAATAACCGCATCTCCATCATTGACTAATATGGGTATTGCTGAAATGTGTCCTAAGGTGGTTGTAGGTGTAACAATACAATATGCCCCAAATATCTGATTTAATAATCGCTCAAATTCTTCATAATGATTAACAGATAAATAGGCTCGTGAAGACGAAAATTGAGTACCTGTGGTGTTAATAGCATCAATAGCTCCTTGTTTCAGTCGGTCATCAAATTCCAAACCTAGATAGCTACAAGAACCGAAATGAACAACTGGTTCACCCTCAATGTTTATAATGTTTTTTTCTTCGGTACTAGTATCCACGGCTACAGATAGAAAACCTACTTTTTCTTTTCTACCAAATTCCATAATATTATCTACCGCATCGACAAATAATTTAAATTTACTCATAGTTTTGTTTTTGTTAATAGTTTTCTTTTTGCTTTTGTTTGCTAACGTACACTTTATAGAATAGAGAGTAGAGAAGTGAAAGTAGAGATTGATTCCATTTAAATCTGCCTGCTAAGGCACGTATTAATCAATACAATTTGATTGTATATAAACGAAAAAGATCTCTTTTCCTTATGCTCGATTCTCTGTTCTAGAAAAGGTATGGTAGAAAATGTTTTTGCTTTTTTTATCTTTTTTTTTGTTATAAAATATTTTTCTAAAAAACACAAAAGGAGTCCCCTAAAATGATAGACCTATTCTATCATTTTCACATTTTGATAATTAGAAAAAATGAATTAATAATTTATTAGACTATTAAAAAATACTGTCTAATAAAAATTAATAATTTTAAAAATCATTAATTGATGTTCTATTTCTTTTAATTTTTTTTGCTTAACAGGTAATCTTAAATCATCTACGTTTATCCTTAAATAACAAATAATTACACAATTGTTATAATTTAATTTATTATTAACGAAATGTAAAATTACTAGATAATAGAATTCCTAATCCTACTTTTTTGATTAAGCTGTTTTTAAAAATGTTGACTATTTCACATTAATCGTTAAGTCTACATTTGGAACATGTAGGGCTCCTTGATTAAAGGACTGTCAAATTAATTTTACCGATTCTCTATAAATTTGTAAAGTGTCAATAATGGTGAGTAGGTTTAAAATTTAAGTTTACAAAACTCTAAACCTAGTTTAATGACATGTTGACCTAGTTAGTAGTATATCTTTTGTATATTTTAAATAATGTAACAATAATACCTTAACATTTAAATGATTTCTTTTTCCTCTACTTTCTCTTAAAACAAGGACTTCGAAATAACTAATAAAGGACTTTTAAGAAAAAAAA
>JALZWC010000706.1 GCA_023300255.1 Saprospiraceae bacterium
TTCAGTCAAAGTATCAACAATTATCCTTCATTAAAGCAAAAACTAAGAACAAAATAAGCTACCCTAAATTACGAACTTATTCCATACACATTCCTTAGTCAATGCCAAATCCTAATTCTAACTTAAAGAAAGTATCTTTAAATTCATTCCTACCAATTGTATAACTAACATTATACTGACCATTCAACACCGACAAATAAAATCCGCCACCGTAGCTGTCGTGCCAATCATCAAAAGAAAAATCTTCATTATTGAATACTCTTCCCGAATCATAGAATCCAGTTAGCCCAATTCCAATCGGTAAGAAATTTTTAAACATCGTTCCTAAGTCATAGCGCAAATGAGAATTAAAATATACACCTGAATCTCCAATAAATTGATTACTCCGATACGCTCTTAGATTTCTACTATTTCCTAAATTTGTCATATGGTAAAATGGAGCATCTCCATAAGTTGTACTACCACCAACTTTCAATGCTAATGTAGTCGGTCTTCCGATATTGGCAGAAACATATCGAATAAATGAACCTTCAAATTTTCCATAAGTATTAAACTCTCCTTCAATCCCATTGTAGATTGTGTTTGTAAATTCCATTAACGAACCAGCCATAGGCTTAGTGATGTTATCTAAAAAATTGATGTCAATAATTGTTCGGAGGAAAAGCATGGAGTTTTTTCCAAAGGCAAATTCTTCGACAGCTCGATTTTCTGCAAGAAAAGAATTCGAATTTCTTATATCAATATTATGATGCTCTACACCCAACATATATATAAATCTACTTTTATTGAAAAACTGTTTTTCTAAGCCTGCGGAAAATGCAAAGTTATTGTTTTTTATTTTGTAAAAAGTCTCATTATCTAATTCGTCATCAAGGATGATATCATTTCCGATTCCAAAAATATCATCAAAACTTACATCGTTGATGGCAAAGCGACCACGTAATCTTAAATTTTGATCTTTGATAAAATCATTTAAAATATATTTTGGTTTAAACTTAATGGAGTTCAATCTTGGAATATATTTGAACGGTAAAATGAATTTATCTTTATAAATAGGTTTATTGAATCCTGGCCAAGATTTTTCTAATTGTCCTATAATTCCCCAACCCTCATCCGACGAAAAAGTAGGTGCCACTAGCGGTACCAAAATAGGGTCTTCAAAATTATACACATTAAAATTAGGTTCGTAAAATGGTCGTTTGATGGAAGTTTCTTGGGAAGGTTTTATTTTATCTTCGTCATGACTGTCATAAATTAAAGTCGCCTTTTTTCCATTAGCAACTTTCGAAAGGTCTTCTACAAAATCTTCTCCACGCCCTGCTATGACTCGAATTCGAATAGATTCCTCTACATTTCCTTTTACATAAATCTTATCTTCTCCTCCTAATGCATATAAATGTATTTCTTCTGTAATGTCCTTATCGAATATTTTTTCAAACAAAAGAATCCGCTCCTGTTTTTCAGAAGTAGGATCATATATTTTTACCTGAACATTTCCATTCGCTAATCTTTCAATATCAAATTCTTCTCTTTTATTTGAACCGACTATTAAACCCGTTTTAGAAAAACGTTTCTCAATCAATGGAACAGCTTTATCCAATTCGTCCAATCGTGCCAATAAAATTTTCTTTATTCTTTCTTTTGAAAAAGAACGAATCTCCTCTGGCATCATATCAAATGCTTCCTCAATAATCTGCGCAGTAAAAGTAGCTTGCAAATAATCCGCAGCGGCTTGCCAATCCTCCGTCTTCATTTTAGAATTTAAAAAATTCGTAAAATGCCGACCTTGAAACATAAACGAATAAATTGAATTTATCTCTTCCGTAAATGCAGCAGCATGAGGCAATAACTTTTCAGAAGTCCCTGCAATCAAGCCTTCGAAAATCGAAAAAACATGATCTCTATCTTTTGGTATAGGCTTAAATAAATAATGATCATCTTCTTTATAACCTGCCCATTTCCAATTGTCACCATGTCTATCCCAATCTCCTACCCAAAGGTCAAACATCATTGCTCTTGCAGCACTTTGTGGATCAATCGTATGTTTATTGTTTTTAAACAAATATCGATACATCACATTAGAAGAAGTAATTTTATCAGCACCTTGAAAACCTGGACGACCTTTCTTTTTACCTTTTGGTCGTTCTTCCAATGTGCCTATTACACCAGCAAATTCTTTTCGGAAAGGGCCTAAACGAGGATCATCAGGCATCACATACGCACGAGGCCTCATATGCAGAATATCAGTTTGATCTAATAATATAGAAGTCACCACATCTCCATAAGGTAATTGATTAGAAATTAAGTCTTGACTAAAATCTGTAGCTATAGTTTTATTTAAAATAAATGATTCATCTCTAGCTGTATTTTTATTAACCGAACGAAACCCATATTGTCTTCCATCTGGAAGCACAAACTTTAAAGCATCTGTTTGTTTTCCTCCACCTTTAGCATAAGGAATCATCCCTCCTTCTACACTTCCAATATCTAAATAAGGCAACTCAACTGGCGTCGTCCACTCCTTTCGATAGTGTTGCCCCATCATTTTAGTTTTAAATTTTCCAGCACGATATTGCTCGCCAGTGACAAGGGTGGTCGTCTTTCTTTCCAAATTTTTCACAAAATTCTCATCGACTGAATAGGTCTTCATTTCTTGACAAGGCATATATCGATGATTCACCGCTTCGCAAATAATGGAGGTATGTTCTGAACAATTTGGACATAATAAATTTCTATCCAACAATATTTTTTTATTTTCATCAAACACCTTTACCTCTACTGCTCCATCCTCAAAATAATGAATAACAGAATAAGACAATTCCTCACTTTCGAACAAAGTGTTTTTTCCTCCCTTTAATTTTCTTCTTTTAAATGAAGCGCCATTATTAATGAAAAAATTATCTTCCTTCTTTAGAATTTCTGTATTAAACTCATGCCCAGCGACATAGATTACGCCATGATTTTCGTCGGCTATTTTTCTTAAGTGCTGATTATAATTTTGATATCGCTTATTTGACATATCTCTAGGCGTACCATCTTGCTGTCGGTAAGATTTGTAAATACCGCCATAGAATGGAATATAATTTTTCCAATTATTGATCTTTCCACTATAATACCCATTGGAATAAATTGGATGATGTGCAGCAATGATTACATTTTTATCTTCATGGTCATCAATCAAACCTTCTAACTCTTCCCAAAATTCAGATTCGAATAAAATGTCACAGGAGGAACTAGTCAATTCAGGTCGCTCATTTGGATGCATAAACCATTGTGAATTAATTGTAATAATGACCAATGATTCGTCAATTTCAATTTCATACGGTCCAGGGCAGCCATCAGAAGGAGAGAAAGAATGATTAGCAGTTATATTTTTATTTATATAGTTTTCTAATTGTTTGACATGCTTCCAACCATCTTTTCCAGAATTATCCCAATCTAGGTCTCCACTCATAAAATGAATCTTGACATTTTTATTTTTGATTTGATTAAATCCGGTGAGAATTCCAGAACTAAAGACAGGCTCCTTATTTCCAATATTTTTCCTACTCATATCACCCAATACCAACAAAGAGGTCGATTGTGATTCTTCATTGAGTTGTCTAACCAATTGTTGAAAATAATTGGAAGAAGGCTGAAGCTCAGAAATATTTCCAATCAAATAAACTTTATGTGCTAATTCGGATTGAGCAAAATTTAAATTTGGAAAAAGGAGTATTCCAAAGAATAAAGGCAAGATTTTTTTAAAAAAAGGGAAAAAGAACTGACACATACAAAACATTTAGACTGTTGGTTAAGGAACGGTGAAAAAATAAACTTACAAAATAAGTTACCCTACTTTTTTAAGTTTATTTCTACACCATTCTTAAGTGAAAGAAAATTAATAACCTAGACGATTATATTTTTCTTGTCAGCCCGTCCGCTTTGCGGTTAATTTGCTGTGCAAGTTCATCTTCTAAGAATACTTCAAAAAATCTTACGTAGCTAGACTATGTGCGCTTTTTGAAGCATCCTTACAAGAAAAAATTACTGCCTATT
>JALZWC010000707.1 GCA_023300255.1 Saprospiraceae bacterium
TTTAGGAACCATATAAATACATACACAGGACTTGTTCCGGGAGTTATGTATTTATATGGTTTTTCAATTTTTATAAACTTTTCCAAATGATAAAAGCCTGTATATTCGACTTAGATGGTGTCATAGTAGATACTGCTAAGTATCATTTTAAATCTTGGCGACGGATGGCCAATGAACTAGGCTTTGATTTTACAGAAAAAGACAATGAGCAACTCAAAGGTGTTAGTAGAATGGATTCTATCAACTTAATTTTAGGTTGGGGGAACAAACAATTAAGTGAAGCTGATAAAGTGAAGTGGGCGAGTCAGAAAAACGAATGGTACTTAGAAGCGGTGAATAAAATGACGCCAGATGAAATATTGCCTGGAGTGTTAGTCTTATTACAAGATTTGCGGAAAAAAGGCTATAAAATTGCTTTAGGTTCTTCTAGTAAGAATGCAGAATTAGCGTTGCGAAAAGTTCGAATTATCTCTTATTTTAATACCATCATTGATGGAACAAAGACTACTAGGAGTAAACCTGATCCTCAAGTCTTTCAGATGGGGGCACAACGTTTGCGATTAGCACCTGAAGAATGCATTGTTTTTGAAGATGCAGTCAGTGGAGTAGCAGCGGCTTTAGCAGGTGGATTCTATGCGGTAGGAATGGGGAGTCCAGAGAATCTAGGCGCAGCTCATTTAGTATTATCTTCTTTTGAGAATATTACTATTGAATCTATTATTAAGCAGATAGGTGCTTAGTAACGATCGTAACAAAAATAAATAGGTTCTTTGACAATTTTTGCAAATGTACAAAAGTAGCTTAGACCTCTGGTCTGAGTAGGTGAGTATTAAGGCTACTCAGACCAGAGGTCTAAGCTACATTTCTGCAAAATATGTCAAAGAACCTGAAAACATAGAAAAATATCATGAAAGAATATCTGAAGCACGACGAATGGTCCATCATAGAGAAAGGATTTAATCCAGCATATAATAAGATTTCAGAAAGTGTCTTTAGTATAGGAAATGGTCGAATGGGGCAGCGAGCTAATTTTGAAGAAAACTATACAGGCGATTCTTTGCAAGGTAGTTATGTAGCAGGCGTTTATTATCCTGATAAAACAAAAGTGGGGTGGTGGAAGAATGGTTATCCAGAATATTTTGCTAAAGTATTAAATGCTACTAATTGGATTGGCATAGATATAGAAATCGACGGAAAGAGTTTAGATTTAGCAAAATGTAAAGTTGCCAAATTCCGACGAATTCTAAACATGAAAGAGGGCTATCTTCAACGATCATTTATTGCTACTACTAAGAGTGGGAAAGAAGTGAAAGTAGAAGCTAAACGTTTTTGTAGTATCGTTGATGATGAGATTGGCGCCATTCGATATGCTGTTACGCCTATGAATTTTTCTGGGACTATCAACGTAACGCCTTATCTGAATGGGGATGTTAAAAATGAAGATGCTAATTGGGAAGAAACGTTTTGGAATCCAGTCAATGTAGTAGTGAAAAATACGCGCGCTTTTGTTATTTCAGAAACCAAAAAAACGGGCTTTCAGGTGGCTACGGGGATGAAGTTTGAGATTGCTAAAAACGGAAAAATTGGTGAATTTAGAACTTCAAAAATAAAGACAGGGATGTATGTGGGGGCGAGTATAGAAGTGCCTGTTAAAAAAAGAGAACCGATTGTTGTCTACAAATATGTAGCTATTCTAGCTTCTCTTAATCATCCGCCAAAAGAGTTGTTAGATCGTTGTAAAGCAAAAGTTAAACAAGCGCACCAAATAGGTTTTGCGAAACTTTTAAAAGCGCAACAAAAAGCATGGGCGAAAAAATGGGAAGATAGCGATATTATAATAGAAGGAGATATAGCTGCCCAACAAGCAATTCGCTTTAACATTTTTCATCTTAATCAAACATTTACCGGCGTAGATGAGCGTTTGAATATAGGACCTAAAGGGTTTACTGGAGAAAAATATGGTGGTAGTACTTATTGGGATACAGAAGCTTATTGTTTACCTTTTTATTTAGCTACAACTGAAGAGAAAGTAGCAAAGAACTTATTGATCTATAGGTATAAGCATTTAGATAAAGCGATTGAGAATGCAGCTAAGTTAGGTTTTAATAAAGGGGCTGCTTTGTATCCCATGGTGACTATGAATGGCGAGGAGTGCCATAATGAATGGGAAATTACTTTTGAAGAAATTCATAGAAATGGCGCGATTGCTTATGGGATTTTTGACTATATTCGATATACAGGAGATAAGGATTATTTGATAGATTATGGAGCGGAAGTATTGATTGCTATCGCAAGATTTTGGGCACAACGAGTACATTTTTCTACACCTAGAAAGCAATATGTGATGCATGGTGTGACGGGCCCGAATGAGTACGAGAATAATGTTAATAATAATTGGTATACTAATTATATGGCAGCTTGGTGTTTAGAATATGCGACGGAAGCTATCGCTTATGTACAATCGAACGCGCCTCATAAATTTAAAAGCTTAAAGGAAAAGATTGATTTTAAAGAAGTAGAAGAATTGACACATTGGAAGGCTATTCGTTCTAATATTTATTTGCCAGCAGATGAGGAGAGAGGTGTTTTTTTACAACAAGAAGGCTTTCTAGAAAAAGCATTAGAACCTGTTTCCATGCTTCGGCCAGAAGATCGACCATTGAATCAAAAATGGTCCTGGGATCGAGTACTTCGTTCTTGTTATATCAAACAAGCGGATGTTCTGCAAGGGATTTATTTCTTTGAAGAAAAATTTGATTTGCCAACTATCCAACGTAACTTCGATTTCTACGAACCACTTACGGTACATGAATCTTCTTTGTCTCCATGTGTGCATGTCATTCTTGCGGCTAAATTGGGCAAGCAAGAGAAGGCATATGAAATGTACTTAAGAACTGCCCGTCTAGATTTAGATGATTATAATAATGATACAGAAGATGGTTTGCATATCACGAGTATGGCTGGAACTTGGATGGCAGTTGTAAAAGGAATTGGGGGTATGCGAGTGTACAATAATACACTTTATTTTAATCCATTTCTGCCGACTTCTTGGAAAGCTGTTTCTTTTAAAATACAGTTCAGAGGAAAGACTATTCTTGTAAAAGTAACGCCAACAGAAACGATCCTTGAAAATTTATCGAAGGAATCCGTAGCTATTAATTTAGCGGGTAAAGCTTTGGAATTGAAAGGGGAGGGGCGAATAGCTGTTTAAGTTCAAGCATCAAGTTCAAGCCTGTCTGCCTTCCAAGGAACGCAGATAGGCTTGAATTTTTAAAATTATTATCCATGAAAATTATTGTTTTATCATTATTAAGTATCTTTTTCTTATTAACCAGTTGTCAAAATACAACCGAAAAAGAAGTAGTGATTTCAAAAGAATCCATCTCAAAGCCTACCATAAAAAAAGAAGTGAAGCCAGCTACTTTTACAGAGCAAGCTAAATCTACTTTAACAAATACATCCGCACCAAATCCAGGAGAAATCACACAAAAACAACCGCTAACAGCTTATATCAAAAAGAAGATGACAGAGGGAATATGGCATTATGAAACGGCTATTATAGTAGGTAAGCCAGAGATGCAAAAAGCATATAAAGGAAAGTGGATTCAGTTTAATCCAGACAATACAATCCTATCTGGTTTTTATGAAGAAGAAGGCCATGCTGGAACATGGGTCTATGATGAAGGAAAAGATATTTTGACGGTGTTGGAGGGCGGAGAACGACCAAATTATACCCAATGGAAATTACAGTTTTCTTCTAATTCTGATGACCTAGTTATTTGGATCGGCACAAAACGTTTTCAAAATAATAATACTCAAATTAAAATGTTAAGAGGAGTAACTAAACCTAAAAAATAAACGTCCCAAAAAGTAATAATGTGTCAGTACCTATTACCTATTACCTATTACCTCTTACCTACTACCTCTTACCTACTACCTACTTATTAAAAAAACTACCAACCGCATCCGAATACATTTCGGCAGATTGTAAAGCCGCTAATTCTTGTGAGTTGATCTCTGTCAATTTCACAATCCAACCCTCCCCATAGCAATCCGTATTAATTAAACTAGGTGTTTCTAATAATTGATGGTTGATGGCGACAACTTTTCCGCCTAGCGGTAGATGAATTTCACTAGCTGCTTTGTCAGATTCAATTACACCATACAATCCCCCTTGCTCCAATACCTGTCCAACATTTGGTAATTCACTGATGTTAGAAACTTCCCCAATAAATTTTTGACCGAAGTCAGTTAGGCCAATAGTAAGCGTACTTTCTGTTTTTCTTACCCAATTGTTGAGGTCTTTGTCATAGAGGGCTGTTGAATCAACTTTTCTCATTTGTAAAATATTAAAAAAAGATCTTTAAAATTAATTGAGTGTAAAACAAAGTTGGGCAATTTCAATTTAATTGGTCCGATCACTTCCAGTGGTCGGATCAAGCTGCACGTTTCATCACTTCCACTGGAAGTGATCGGATGAATTAATTGACTGCCCCAGAATTGTTATACACTCAACCCATTAAATCATCTGAGTGTGTAAAGAATTGGAGGAACATATATATTAAATCTAAAGAACACAATAAGATGTTGACATTTTTTACCACATAGATACATAGGCC
>JALZWC010000708.1 GCA_023300255.1 Saprospiraceae bacterium
GAAGGATAATTGTTGATACTTTGACTGAATTAAAGTGAAAAATAAGAGCAAAAGAAGCAGCATAAATTACGAAGTTATTTCATACACATTCCTTAGTTAAGTTTCGCTTGGTCAAAATCTGGACGGGTTGGGTCCGACAAAAATACCGGAGGGATTATTTTTGTCTAGGGTTTTTGGTTCTTTTTTGCCAATGCAAAAAGAACAATGCTTAATTTTAGAATACTTTTTTCTTAAAAGAGAAAACACCTTCAATATTAATGTAACATGAAAGTTTTCATCAAACCCAAAAAGGAGAGTCTTTCTCAAATACTGAAGCGACCTGCTTTTGATAGTGTTGCATTAGAAGAGACCGTCTCTAATATATTGACTAATGTTGCTACAGGGGGAGATGCAGCAGTACAACAATATACGAAGCAATTTGATCAAGTAATTCTAGCTCAGACTAGAGTCGGTTTATTAGAAATCAACACGGCAATCAATGCATTAGACGCAGATCTGAAAGGAGCAATCCAACAAGCACAAAGTAATATTGAAGCTTTTCATAGCATACAAAAAGAACCAATCAAAGAAGTAGAAACCATGCCAGGGGTCAGGTGTTGGCGTAAAAGTGTTGGGATTCAAAAAGTAGGTTTGTATATTCCTGGAGGTACAGCTCCTTTGTTTTCTACTATTTTAATGCTAGGTGTTCCTGCGAGATTAGCAGGTTGTAAAGAGATTGTTTTATGCACGCCACCTAGAAAAGATGGAACCGTTCATCCTGCCATATTATATACCGCTAATCTAGTGGGCATTACCAAAATATTTAAAATAGGCGGTGTACAGGCAATTGGAGCGATGGCTTACGGTACAGAAACTGTCCCTAAAGTAGATAAAATATTTGGTCCTGGTAATCAATATGTTACTGCGGCAAAACAATTGATACAAAGAAACGGTGTAGCTATTGATATGCCTGCTGGTCCATCAGAGGTGATGGTCGTGGCGGATGATACGGCGATTCCTGCATTTGTAGCAGCAGATTTATTATCGCAAGCAGAACATGGAGCAGATAGTCAGGTAGTATTAGTGACTACTACAGAAGCTATTCTAAAAAATGTACATAGAGAATTGACTCGGCAATTAAATAAATTACCTAGAAAGACCTTAGCTAGTAAGGCTTTAGAAAATAGTTGTGCTATAGTTATTGAAGATAGAAAAAATATTTTAGAAATTATTGATGAGTATGCTCCCGAACATTTGATACTATCTATTGATGAGGCGGTGGAAATGGCAGCGAGGGTAACAAATGCTGGTTCTGTTTTTATTGGTAACTATAGTCCCGAATCGGTAGGAGACTATGCATCAGGTACGAATCATACTTTACCTACAAATGGTTTTGCTAAAGCATATAGTGGGGTAAGTTTAGATTCTTTTTGTAAGAAAATCACCTTTCAAGAATTAACAAAAGAAGGGATGAAAAATATAGGCTCCATAGTAGAATTAATGGCGGAAGCAGAAGATTTGATTGCGCATAAGCGTGCAGTAAGTATTCGATTGAAAACGATATAATTAGAAAATAGAACAGAGAACCGAGAGCAGTGAATAGAGATGATTTTCGTATGAAATAGAAAATTCGATATTTTCTAAAGAACCTACATCTCTTTTCTAACAATGTTCGCAATGTATCTAACCAATTAACCACACAACTCAAAATATTGTATACTCTTATTCAAATAGAAGCTATTGTAAAACAATTTCAAGACCGCACTTTGCCTCTAAATGAGTGGACGCATGAAGCATATTTAATTGTTTGTTGTTGGCATTTATTACACCATTCTGTAGAAGAATCCATTTGTTTATTGAGGGCAGGTATCATCACCTATAATGTAACGGCTGGCGTAGAGAATACGACTGAGGGAGGGTATCATGAATCGCTTACTTTGTTTTGGATATACGTTATTGCTGCTTTTTTAGAACAACAAGAAGGAGACGAGGTAACGAAGATAAATTCTTTTCTAACGAGTAATACGGCAGATAAGAATTTACCCCTTGAATATTATTCTAAAGAATTAATACTATCAACTAAAGGTAGAGCTATCTGGATAGCCCCTGATCTTGACAAATAGTAATAATAACTTAGCCATTTTAAACTGCCCTTTTCTCATCTAAGGAATTCTAAAAAAATGAACCGTAGTCCAGCTATGCTTAATTTTTTAGAACTCCTTAGAAGAAAAAATGCCTAGCTTAAAACAACCAATTTATTTTCACTTTTTGCCTTAAAGAACTAATCATTGTCTATGGATCACCTAGCTAGAAAAAATATACAATCCCTCCAACCTTATTCTTCTGCCAGACATGAATTCGAAGGTACCGCAGAAATATTTCTGGATGCCAATGAGAATCCTTTCGATAATGGAATGAATCGTTATCCAGATCCTTCGCAAACAGCAGTCAAAAAAAGAATTGAAGAGCTTAAAGGAGTTCCGCCTAATCATATTTTTTTAGGGAATGGAAGTGATGAAGCGATTGATTTGTTGATGCGTATTTTTTGTGAGCCTGGGGAAGATCATATCATTACCTTACCTCCTACCTATGGCATGTATCAGGTAAGTGCAGATATATGTGGTGTGGAAGTGAAAAAAATAAATCTTACTTCAGACTTTCAACCCGATGTATCCGCTATTTTAGCTGCTGCGAATATACATTCTAAAATCTTGTTTATCTGTTCGCCTAACAATCCAACGGGTAATTCTATAGATAGAGAAATTGTAGAAAAGCTAATTCAAGAATTCTCAGGTATTGTAGTCATAGATGAAGCGTATATAGATTTTGCTGCTGGGGAAAGCGCTACTTCTTTTATTGGTCAATATCCAAATGTAGTTATCCTACAAACTTTTTCAAAAGCATGGGGAATGGCTGGCATTCGTTTGGGAATGGCATTCGCATCTGAAGAAATTATTAGTTTGTTTAATAAAGTTAAACCGCCCTATAATATAAACGTGCTAACTCAAGAAAAAGCACTAGAAGGAATGGCAACTGAGGAAGAGGTGTATGAAAAAGTAAATACTATATTAGCAGAACGTACTAAATTAGAAGCACTACTTCCAAGCTTTTCGTTTGTTCAAAAAGTATATCCATCTGATGCCAATTTTTTGTTAGTTAAAGTAGATCATCCTAATAAATTATATAAGCATCTAGTAGCAAAAGGAATTGTCATTCGTAACCGATCAACAGTTGTTTTATGTGATGGTTGTCTGCGTTTCACGATTGGACAGCCTAAGGAAAATAATTCTTTACTAGAGGCACTAACTACTTTTGTAATTTAGTTTTTATAGTAACTACTCAGTATTGGCTGTCGCCAATGATGTTTTTTTGAACGCAGAGACGCAGAGATGCAGAGTCAAGTGTAGTCAAAATGTAGTTAAGCTCTGCATCTCTGCGTCTCTGCGTTCAATT
>JALZWC010000709.1 GCA_023300255.1 Saprospiraceae bacterium
ACTTCACCTGATGGCATATTGGTTTGACCATCAGAATTGATCCATGTCCTATCCGCTACACTGAAAGTAATATCTGTATGATCAGCAAGGTATCGGACCTCAGAAACTTGATCAAGATATTCTTTGATTCCCTGCTGATGTGCTCTTACTTTGAGCCATTCTCCAGCAGGGTCATCACTATATAAGTGACAAGCATTGAATACAAATTTCTCATATTCCTCAAGGGACATATTAGCCGCCTGTGCAGAAGCTTGCGTAGGGAATTGACATAGACTTCTTTTCAAAGCATTAGGCGCAGACCGATCTGCTGTTCTTTCGAAATAGAGTTTATTGATAGGGGACATTGCAGCTGATCGCAACTTATGTTTTTGAGGATCTACTTTGGGGCTTTCGTTGAGATTATATGGTGCTCGTATATTTAGATAAGCATCAAATTCTTCCATTGCCTGTCTATACACAGGGGAAATATATTCTAATTGATGTTTTTCTGCTTCTTCTAAAAAAATACGATTTCTACCTCTAAATTCAATATCTAACTCCACAATAGCTCCTGCTCGCAAAGCATGTCGATATACTTCTCTGACTAAAGGTTCTGCTAGTGTGGTGCTTCTGACGTATAGTTTTTCGCCAGGCTGTAGTTCTACGCAATAATGGACTAATAATTTGGCATATTTAGAAAGGATAGTTTCCATAATATTTGAGTCTTTGAAATTCTTTTAGAAAATGTGTAATTTAGTAAGTAATAAGTATAAAGTAAGAGGTAAGAAGTAATAAGTATGTGTACATTCAATCCTTAAAAATAGTATGGTTACTTTATTTCTTACTTTTCCTTAGACGAATTGACTAAATGAATGACCATTATAACCACGTAGAGATATAAGGCATGTAGGCTTTTACATAGGTGTATAATGTATTTACATGGTTCAATAAAAACCTATTTAGTCTGATTACTTATCTTACTTTTACTTACTTTGCAAAAGTAAGTTTTTGAAATGTAAAGAGAAAACATAAAAAATAATATAGTGGACGACGAAGGAATAATAGATAAACTCACTCGAAGCTTTGAGTTAGAAATGCCTGACGGTAGGAGCATGGATGACTATTTGGATGAGATATTACCATTAATTAGGCCGTGGAGTGAAGATTTATATGAAGATGAGTTTTTTTTAGACACCCGATGGCTAGAGATGCGGGATGATGAGCATTTTACAGATACTATTCTACATATCTTCCGAGCAAAAGGGGAGTATATGATTGTAAGAGAGGGAGATATTGACTCCGCAAGATGGAATACCTTACCTAATTCTAATACCCTTTTATTAGAAACGGGGAAACGAGGAGAATTTTTTGATTTAGCTTTTTTGAATCAAGATTTTCTAGTGCTAAAAAAACATGGAGAGCAACAGCGGAAAGGAATGAGAAAATATTTTGTGTTAGGTAAAGAATCAGTAGTATCAAGATTAGAATGGAGAGATATGATGGAGTTGATGTTTAATCTCTATAGAGGAAATTCACAATTAGTAGTCTACTTAGCTGTTTTTGTGGTAATTATTGCAGCGATTATTATCTTTTCTATTCTTTGATAACTGTCGGAATCAGAATTTACAGAATTATAGGATTTGCAGAATGCTGCTTTAGGGTTGTACCACTAGTGTTCTATTTTAAAGGAAATTTATAGAACGATGAAAAAGAAAATTTTAGCTATTGCAGGAAGTGTTAGAAAGAATTCGGTTAATAAAGCTTTGTTAGGCTATATAGCAAATACCTTTAGTGAAGTTTGTGCGATAGAAATTTACGATCAAGTAGAACAACTACCTATTTTTAATCCAGATTTAGAAGGCGACTTAATGCCAGCAATAATAACAGAGCTACAAGCAAAAATTGTGGCTGCAGATGGTGTAATTATAAGTACACCAGAATATGTATTTAGCTTGCCTGGGAATTTAAAAAATCTACTAGAATGGAATGTGTCTTCAACCGTCTTTTTAGAAAAACCTGTTGCGCTAATAGTTGCTGCAGCTTCTGGATTAAAGGCTTTTGAGTCTTTAGATTTAGTAATGTCTACCATTACTTGTAGTCCTATTCCTGATGAATTGAAAGCACATTTTCAAGGAATTGGTAAGAAAGTCAGTATCGATGGAGAAATATTAGATATAGAAATTATAGAAAAAATCAATAGTTTAATGAAGGCATTTTCAACGATTATTGAGTCTGGAAACTAGAAAGTGTCACTATATAATAAACAAAATACCACCGCTAGAACTAATTCCCATAACTTAAACCCTCAATCGTCAGGCTAAGGAGTTCGTTAAAATGTCAGACACTCTTAAAAGTGGCTGACATCAAGGGTTTTCGGAAAGATGTCAGCCATTTTCAAAATGTCTGCCATCTATACTTTAGAGCGTCAACTAAAAAAGTGGTAGAATGCGGTACAACTCGGAGAGTTGTGTTACAGTTTCTGGCTAAGTGTAACACGACTCTCTGAGTTGTGCACATCCTTTATGAAAAACTAAATATTATTGTTTTTTATTTCCAGAAGAATCGAAAAAAAAACGGCTAGCATAATGTTAATTATACTAGCCGTTTTTATCTAAAAATAGAGAGCAGACCAGCCCGCCTGACGGCAGTCGATCGGGGAAGCGATAGTAGAAATCACATCCGTTTAAAAACGAAAACTTTATCACTTCTAAACGAAATCTGTCTCTACTCTCTATTCTCGGCTCTCTCTTCTATTTCTACAACTTTCCAGCTTTCTTCAAAGCTTTCAACATTGTCTTGCCAATATCTGCTGGAGACTTCACCACACTGATACCACACTTCTTCATGATTTTCATCTTAGCTTCCGCAGTATCTTCAGCACCACCGATGATCGCACCTGCATGGCCCATTGTACGACCTTTAGGAGCTGTTTGACCAGCGATGAAACCTACAACTGGTTTAGTACCATGCTTCTTAATGTACTCAGCAGCTTCTGCTTCCATCGTACCACCAATCTCTCCAATCATTACGATACCATCTGTATCTTTATCGTTCATTAATAACTCTACCGCTTCTTTAGTCGTTGTACCAATAATTGGATCACCACCGATACCTATACAAGTAGACTGACCTAAACCAGCTTTAGTTACTTGATCTACTGCTTCATAAGTTAAGGTACCTGAACGAGAGACAATTCCAATTCTACCTGGATTATGAATAAAGCCTGGCATGATACCACATTTTGCACCTCCTGGCGTAATAACTCCTGGGCAATTTGGACCGACCAATCGACAATCCTTATTTTCAATATATGCTTTTACTTTAACCATGTCTTGAACAGGAATACCTTCTGTAATACATATGATTACTTCGATACCTGCATCTGCTGCTTCCATGATCGCATCTGCTGCAAATCTTGGAGGAACAAAGATGACAGAAACATTAGCGCCTGCAGTACCTACAGCTTCTGCAACCGTATTAAATACAGGCTTTTTTAGATGGACTTGTCCTCCTTTTCCTGGCGTAACACCACCTACCACTTTGGTTCCATATTCTATCATCTGACCTGCATGGAAAGAACCTTCCTTCCCTGTAAATCCTTGAACGATCACCTTTGATTTAGCATTAATTAATACAGCCATTATTTATTTTTAATTTGATTAGGTTGACTAGTTTAGTAAAGAAACTACTTTTCTTTATTTACAATAATAAAGACATCTTCATTTGCCTTTTTCATATGATAATGTTCTCTTGCGAACTTCTCTGTATCTTGTTCTAAATCGATTTTATCTGCCTTGACAGTTTCGATTTCTTTTTCGTAAAAAACTTTATCCATTTTTAACTTCTCTAGTTGTTGTTGTAAGGTGATCTGCGTAAAAATATTATGCCTATCAAAAAACGTTAACCAACCGATAAAGAAAAGCAAACACAAAAAATACCTGTTTCGTAAAGGTGCAGGTATCTGTCGGATTAGTGGTTTAAAAGGATTATTGCGAATGGCCATATATATTCTTTTCTTGAATTTAGTGACCTAAGTTAGTGCTTTTTCCTTTAAAAAAGAAGTCAGATCGTTCCTCCGGAACTGTCAGAGGTCAGAAGTCAGATGTATGATGTTGACAACGTGGTGTAACGTCACGTTGTCAACATCATACATCTGACACCTGACAGCGCAGCGATCTGACGGCTGACATCTTTAAAGGTAGTCAACATCATACATCTGACACCTGACAGCGCAGCGGTCTGACATCTGACTTCTCTTATTGACATCTGACATCTCTTACTTACCTAAAAGAGCACGTCCTGGGTAAAAACCAGAATCTCCTAATTCTTCTTCAATTCTAAGTAATTGATTGTACTTAGCAATTCTATCCGAACGAGAAGCAGATCCTGTTTTGATTTGACCCGTATTCAAAGCAACTGCTAAGTCAGCAATTGTCGTATCTTCTGTTTCACCAGAACGGTGACTCATTACACTTGTAAAGCCATTACGAGTCGCTAACTTAACAGCGTCAATTGTTTCTGTCAACGTACCTATTTGGTTAACTTTAATCAAGATAGAGTTAGCAGATTCTTGGTCAATACCTTTTTGCAATCGCTTGGTGTTTGTTACAAATAAATCATCACCAACTAATTGTACCTTCTTACCAATTTTTTTATTTAATGATTTCCAGCCTTTCCAGTCGTCTTCATCTAAACCATCTTCTATAGAGAAAATTGGATATTTCTTAGCCCAATCTGCCCAATAGCTCACCATATCAGAAGAAGATAATTTATCTCCAGTTGATTGGTGGAAGTGGTATACTTTTTCTTTAGCATCGTAGAATTCAGAAGCAGCAGCATCCATCGCGATCAATACATCTTCTCCTGGCTTATAACCTGCTTTTTCTATCGCTTGTAATACTATTTCTATCGCTTCTACATTAGATTTGATGTTTGGTGCAAAACCACCTTCATCTCCAACATTGGTAGAGTAGCCTTTTTTCTTCAAAACAGTCTTTAGTGTGTGAAAAATTTCCACGCCCATTCTCAAACCTTCTGAAAAGAAATCTGCACCTAATGGCATAATCATGAATTCCTGAAAATCAATGCTATTATCTGCATGAGAACCACCATTCAATATATTCATCATTGGAACAGGCAATACATGTGCATTGACACCACCTACATATCTATAAAGTGGTTGTCCACTTTCTTCTGCAGCAGCTTTGGCTACAGCTAGAGATACACCTAATATAGCGTTAGCACCTAACTTAGATTTATTCTCTGTGCCATCCAATTCTAACATTAAGTTATCAATGTAGATTTGCTCATGAATATCGACACCAATTAGGGCTTCTCTAATATCATCCTCTACATTTTTACAAGCATTCAATACTCCTTTGCCCATAAATCGATCGTCATCTCCATCTCTCATTTCAACTGCTTCATACTTTCCTGTGGAGGCACCAGAAGGGACAGCTGCTCTACCTAAAGAACCTGTTTCTGTTAATACTTCTACCTCTACGGTAGGATTTCCTCTTGAATCTAAAATTTCTCTAGATCGGATATCAATAATTGAACTCATATCGGTTATTTTAATAAAGAGTAAAAAAATGGGCATTGAAGCCAATCACTGAAATAAATAGGCTTGAAGAAAAAAGCGACAAGCCTGTTATTTAATTGAGTACACGGACCAGAATAAGGAGTTAATTTTTTGGTTAGATGGCTATGATTGTTTGAAGGTCAATGTCACGTGAACAATCAAACCGTCAAACAATTTCAACCATTAATTTTTAACTTATCTGTCCAACTATTTATTTCTATGTTTTTCTATCATGTCTAAGAAAGTATCAAATAGATATCTAGCATCGTGCGGGCCAGGAGACGCTTCTGGATGATACTGAACAGAAAAGGCATGTTTACCTTTTACTCGAATCCCTTCGATC
>JALZWC010000710.1 GCA_023300255.1 Saprospiraceae bacterium
TTTTTCAGAATTCTTTAGAGTAAAAAATGACTAGCTTAAAACGACCAATTTATTCTCACTTTTTGCCTAACCTATCTTTATCCGACTACTTATCATTTATTATTATTTCATTAAATTCTTAACATGATGATTTACTCATCTTCTTCTGTAGATTTTACATCATCATCTTTTGGCTCTTCTGTATTTTCATCAGAAACAACAGTATCTGTTTCAGCCTTTTTTTCTGTATCTTCAGTTCCTTCTGACGTTTTAGTTCCTTCAGGAGTTTCAACACCTTCCGCTGTCTCATCTCCTTCTTCTGGTATTGTTTCGTCTGACTTAGCAACTACTGTAATATCTGAGATTTCATCTCCATCATCCACCTTAATCACTTTCACTCCTTGAGTAGCACGTCCCATCACTCTTAAGTCTGCTACATCTATTCTGATAATGACTCCTTCCTTTGTCGTAATCATTAAATCATCCTCTTCACTAACATATTTAATGGTTGATAAGTAACCTGTCTTATCTGTAACACTCATTGTTTTAACCCCCTTTCCACCTCTATTCGTTATTCTGTAATCATCTAAAGAAGATCTTTTACCAGACCCTTTTTCAGATACAACTAATACTGTTGATTCTTTATCATTTGGATCAACACTAATCATACCGACCACTTCATCTGTTTCCTTATCAGCTAATGTAATCCCTCTAACACCAGAAGCCGTTCGACCCATTGGTCGCACCTTTGCCTCTGGGAAACGAATTGCTCGACCACTCTTAATAGCCATTAAGATCTCGTTATTTCCGTTCGTTAATTTAGCAGATAATAGTTGATCTCCTTCTTTTATAGAGATAGCAATAATACCATTACTTCTTCTTCTAGAAAAAGCACTTACTGCTGTCTTCTTAATATTTCCTTTCTTTGTACAGAAAATAATATAGTTATTGTTGAGATATTCTTCATCTGTCAAATCTTCTATCATCACATAAGCCTTCACCTTATCATCCTTAGGTAGGGCAATAATATTCTGAAGTACTCTACCACTAGATGTCTTACTAGCCTCAGGTATTTCATACACTCGTAACCAATGACAAATACCTTTTTCCGTGAATAATAAAAGATAATTGTGTGTACTAGCCGTAAAGAGGTGTTCTACATAATCTGTATTTCTAGTTTTTGCCCCTCTTGATCCTCGGCCTCCTCTACCTTGTGTTCTATATTCTGATGCTTTCGTTCTTTTGATGTACCCTAGATTAGAAATGGTGATGACAACATCTTCATTCTTAATCATATCCTCTATACTGATCTCTCCATCAGAATAGCTAATCTCTGTTCTTCGTTCATCACCAAAGTCTTCCTTAGCAGTCAGTAACTCTCTTTTCACAATATCCTTCTGCATTTCTATACTCGCCAATATCTCTTTATAACCTTCAATTTCCTTTAAAACTTCTGCATATTCCGCTCGTACTTTATCTATTTCTAGTCCTGTCAACTTCTGAAGTCGCATTTCTAGAATTGCTTTAGCCTGAATCTCACTTAAGCTAAATTGAGACATCAAACCTTCTCTCGCATCTACTACTGTTTTAGAAGCTCTAATCAAAGCAATAACTGCATCTAGATTATCCAGCGCAATAATTAATCCTTCTATGATATGTGCCCGCTTTTCTGCTTTATCAAGATCATATTGTGTTCGACGAACAATTACTTCAATTCTAAATTTGATAAATTCCGTAATGATCTGCTTTAAGTTTAATAACTCAGGGCGACCATTAACTAAAGCAATATTATTAACTCCATAAGAAGATTGGAGTGGCGTATATTTGAATAGCTGGCTCAAAATAACATTGGCCATCGCATCCCGCTTAATTTCTACTACAATTCGTAGACCTTTTCTATCAGATTCATCTCGAATACCACTAATTCCTTTAATCTTTTCAGCGTTCACCAAATCAGCTACCTTAACAATTAGGTTGGCTTTATTAACTTGGTATGGAATCTCTGTTATTATTATTTTCTCTTTCCCAGAACTATCAGCCTCTATATCTGCTTTAGCACGCACTACGACTTTACCCCTACCTGTATGAAATGCCTCTTTTACACCAGACATACCATACAAAATACCACCAGTAGGAAAATCTGGCGCTTTTATATATTCCATCAATCCATCAATTGTAATTTCTGGATCATTGATCTGTGCAATAATACCGTCAATACATTCAGATAGATTATGCGGCATCATATTCGTTGCCATACCTACCGCAATACCAGAAGCCCCATTAATTAATAAATTAGGGATATTCGTAGGAAGAACAGTAGGTTCCTTTAAGGTATCATCAAAATTATCTGAAAAGTCAACCGTATTTTTACTAAGATCAGAAAGCATCTCATCCGCTATATCCTCCAATCGTGCTTCTGTATATCTCATTGCCGCAGGACTATCACCATCCATAGAGCCAAAATTTCCTTGCCCATCCACCAATGGATAGCGCAACGACCAATTTTGTGCCATACGAACCATAGAGTCGTATACAGAAGTATCACCATGCGGATGATACTTACCTAATACTTCTCCAACTATTCTTGCAGATTTCTTATGGGATTTGTTATAAGTTAATCCTAACTCAGACATTCCATATAGTACTCTACGATGCACAGGTTTTAATCCATCTCTAACATCTGGTAATGCACGAGATACAATCACGGACATAGAATAATCTATATAGGCAGACTTCATATGATCCTCTATAGAAACAGGAATTATTCTTTCTTTATCTGACATGAAAAATTAATTAAATTAAGATAGGAAAAGCTTAAAAACAAGCTGGAAGCAAACTGTTATATATCAAAAACAGAGATACTTTACAGGAAGCGCAAAGTTACGGAAAAATGAGTACTCATAACGGTTTTTTTACAAAAAATAAACGACTACTTATCGACACTATGTCTTAGTTCTTGAATAAATTTATCGAATAAAATTTTAACTAATAATAAAGAATTTATTTTTGGAGTTTTTAAAGAAGCTACTTAATGTAAATCATTGGTTGCCAGATGGCTTCGGACACTGTAAAGAAGATGTAATGGTTATTTGACCTAGTTAATTCGCACCATAAGTACGATAAAACAAGAACCCAATCATTTGTACGGTCTCTTTTGCCTCTAGTAGGCTCATCCACTTGCGTTCTGTCTAAAGCCCAGATAGATTCACAAACGATGTTTGCTCTTATAAACAATACTTCCATATTCTTGTTGTAGGAAGAGAAATTGGAGACAAAATAAACTCATCCACTTTGGTTCGTACATGGTGTGAGAATAAATGTACATTCTTGAGTCGCTTATTTTGTTACTAGTTTCTTCCCTGCCTACGTGCCTTGGCTATGGTATATACATAAGTATTTACAAAGACATTCAAGCGAATGAACCGCAAAGCGGGTGGGATTCCCAGAAGCAGTCAAGAGTGTACATTTATTCTTACACTTTGCCTTAATGTTTAAAATAATTATTAATATAATATATAAATTATATATTCGTTTTATTAATTTTAACTTCTATTTGATCATTCTATGATCAAAACACGTTACCGACTAAAATAACCTTTTGAATAATAAGATTTTAACACTTTTTAAGATAATACAAGTGCTTTTTATAAAAAAATCTTGTTTAGTAGCTATTTTTTTTGTAAAATTGTTGGATATTGTGGTCGCATAGATAAATAAAATTAAACTTTAAGATATAGTGTTTCATAGTGTGAGGGGTAACCATTAATAGTGGTTGCTCCTTTTTTTTGTTATTGCACTCTTTGTAAAAGACTATCTGCTACTTCTTTTAGTGGGATCAATTTTTTCTTATCAATAGCCAAATCATTTAGATTTTCCAGCGCTTTCAAGTGATATTCATCTCTCTTTTTATTAGCTAATTCCTTTATATTCAATTCCTTAAATAATTGAGTAACCTTTTCTATTTTACCCGCCTCATCTATAGGGCGACTAGATAATAAGTTCTCTAATTCCTCTCTTTGGGTACTATTAGCTCTTTCTAAAGCAATTAATACTAAATAGGTTTTTTTATTCTGTACAATATCTCCCCCTATTCTTTTTCCAAAAGTAGCTGCATTCCCATAGGTATCTAATATATCATCTTGCAATTGAAAAGCAGTCCCTATATTTAAACCAAATTCATATAAATTTTGGCAATCTACTTTCGTCGCTCCAGCAAGTAAAGCTCCCGTATACATAGCTCCTGCGATTAATGCCGCTGTTTTAAGTTCTATCATTTGCAAGTACTCTTCTATTGTCACTTGCTTTGCAGTTTCAAAATTTATATCATATTGTTGTCCAATACAAACATCTGTGGACACCTTAGTAAAAATAGAGAGCACCTCAGGTATTGCTTCTTTTTTTTCTAAATCTAGCAAATATTTATAAGCATAAATCAACATTACATCTCCCGATAATATCCCCGTATTTATGTCATACTTATGATGAATAGTAGCCTTCCCTCTTCGAAGAGGTGCTTCATCCATAATATCGTCATGTACTAAAGAAAAATTATGAAAAATTTCATATGCGTATGCTGCTGGTAATGATTGACTCACTTCTTCTTGATACAAGTTATAGCTCATTAGAAGTAATACCGGCCTTAGGCGTTTTCCACCCAGTTGCAAAATATAGTCCACGGGTTCAAATAATTCTCTTGGAGAAAATTCAAATTTATTCGCTTCCATATACTCTAGAAATAGAGATTTAAGTGCTTTTGTCGTATACATTAAAAATGTTTTATGGACCTTTATATACTAGATTGTATGTATTCCATTCTAATTGAATTGTCAAATAAAAAAGAAATAAGGGTCAACGTCTAATATCGGTGTATTAACTTAATATTTTGTACTACTAACAAGTTTTCTTTAGAGAATCTGTCTCAAAAAGATACAAATAATACAAATCTGCCTGTCACATGATCTTACTATTTTCATTTGGGCATCATATTTGAATAAATAATTCAAAGGGTAGTCCAAAAAAAGACAATTTTCCAAAGCAATTGTTCCATAGAATTAAAGAATATTTTTTCCACGCTGCTTTCCCTCATTCCGATTTAATCTTAAAAACATACTGTCTTAAGGCGCAATAAATTCTATAAGAGTTTAAAATCTCTATTGTATAGAATGATATAAGGAATGGTACATTAGAATTTTATTTTGTCCTCCACCATCCTTCTATATTTTATACTTGTGTAGTATCAACAAATACTACCACAATGATAAAGATCTATTATAGAATAAGTTGTGTTTTTTTGAAAAGAAAACGAATCTACAGTTTAATATGAGTAGTAATAATAAAACGTCAATTTTATTGATTGATGGTGATTCTACGGATGGGCAAAAAATTGATAGAATACTAAAAGATTCTTCCGTCAGATATGATTTGACTATAGCCGAAGGACTGTTTAATGGTATCGAAATTGCACAAACACAAGAAATAGATATTGTATTATTAGAATTAAATCTACCTGATAGTACTGGATTTAAGACCCTAACGAATTTTCTTGATCGAGTCTCAACCTTACCTATAATTGTCACAACTACTGTAAATAATGAAATTATTGGAAACCAGTCTATTAAAGCCGGTGCACAAGATTTTTTAGTAAAAGGACAATTTGATGGAAAACTAATTGGTAGATCTATTAGATATGCATTACAACGTTATAAAACCACTATCAAGCTAGAAGATACCGCACGCAATCTTTCTATTAGTGAGAAACGGTATTTGGATGCACAAGCAATGGCTCGATTTGGTAATTTCGAAATGGATATCGTTTCGAATGGCATGAAATGGACGGTAGAAATCTATAATATATTTGGTCTTCGTCAAAATAGTATTCAGCCTAGTATGTCTGACTATTTACGGTATGTGCATATTGATGATAAGCAAAATGTGTCTAATTTCTTTGATAATATTTCCGAAGATGGTTCCCTTTGCAAAATAGAACATCGAATTGTTCAAGAAGATCACACCATCAAACACGTAGCCTTAAACGCTAAGGTTTTTTATGATGAGATCACGGAGAGAATTATTTTAGTTGGAAGTGTTCAAGATATAACCGATAGAAAATTATCCGAGTTATTAATTATTGAAAAAAATATTTCTAATAAGGCTTCTAAAGTAAAAGAAGAAGCTTTAATGAATATGGGTTTTCATATTAGAACACCTCTTGCTTCTGTTGTAAACCTGTTATTCTTAATAGAAAATTCTCGTCTGACACCTCAACAAAAGGAGTATTTAACAGATTTAAAAACTTCTGTTGAAGATCTTTCTATCATGGTTAACAACCTATTGAATTTCTCTATATTAGCAACAGATAAAGTAAGCATAGAAGAAGAAGAAATCAAGCTAAAAGATTATCTGCAAAGTATTCGAAGAATTGTTCAAATTAAGGCAGATAGTACCAAAATTTTGGTTGACTTTAAAATGCCTAAGAAGGTCTCTAACACAGCCTATAGTGACGCCAAAAAGATCACACAAATAATTTACAATCTTACAGAAACTGCGCTTAAAAACAGTAGCAAAAAAGGAGCACTAACTGTCAACACAACAATAAACAAACAAGAAGATGACAATGCCGTTTTCTCCTTTCTAATTCATGATTCCTCCACAGTATTGACTACTGAAAAAATTAACGATATTGAGGATGCGGAAAAATTGCTAGAGGTTTATTCTGAAGATAGTAAGGATGATTCTCAAAAATCATTACTCCATGTAGCAATGGTTAGTAAGCTAACAAAAATATTGAATGGTCGCTTTTCTGTAGCTAGTTCTAAAACAGAAGGAACAAATTACATCGTTGAAATTCCTATAAAATTAGGTCGCCAAGCAAGTTTCAATTCTGGTAAAACGCCAGATGCACCTATTAAAATTTTATTAGTAGAAGATCACTTTCTTAACCAAATTGCTACTAAAAAAGTATTAACAACTTGGTCCAGTTATGTAAAAGTTGATATTGCAGAAAATGGTATGATAGGTGTTGAAAAATATAGAGAAAATGGCTATGATATCGTATTGATGGATATTCAAATGCCCGTAATGAATGGAATTGAGGCAACTAAAAAAATTCGAACAACTAGTCAAGTTCCAATTATAGCACTTACCGCTAATGCTTCCAAACAAGAATCAGATAAATGTATTAATGCTGGTATGAATGATTATCTTTCTAAACCATTTAAGCCGCAAGAACTATATGCTAAGATTATGAATGCGCTAGTATTAGTAGAAGCATAAAATACAATTTAAATAGAATAGTAAAACAAACTTGGGGTAGTTTCAATCCAATTGGTCCGATCACTTCCAGTGGCTGACCGCTAATGCGGGATCTTACAAAGTCTTCGAGACTTGGGAAGATTTATTTCCTTGAAAATCAAGACTTCCCAAGTTGCAAAACTTTGTAAGTC
>JALZWC010000711.1 GCA_023300255.1 Saprospiraceae bacterium
AGGCTGACCCTTAATGCGTTTTTCGTAACCACCAAATTTATTTGGTAGGTTTAAAATGCTAATAAACAATAGATTATATAGAGCCTACCAAATAAATTTAGTGGCTACGTATGATTCATAGCTATTAACGGTCAGCCTGTGGAAGTGATCGGACCAATTGGGTTGGAATGGCCCCTACTTTGTTTTATACTCAATCGAATTAGTTTTTTGCTTATTCCTATCAAGAAGTAATAAAAAGAGCGCTCTAAAAAGTCTAATTAATCAGCACATCAAACTTTTTTTACCTAAAAAATAGGTCTTTTTCGTTATATGTTCAGTCTAAAAAAAATATTTTTATTCACAATCATAAATATTTTTAAAATCATAAACACTTAACAATCATACACTTAATATTTAAAATACATAAAAAAATATAAAAAAATAAATCACAAACAAGCTATTTTGTTTTTGTCGAACCCTTAAATCATGTGCATCTTTGTAGTGTGCTAATGAACGAAGCACAAAAAGCTAATGAAGATTAGCTAATAATTTTAGGATATGTTCATGGGATTTAGATTAGAACAGCGAGGCTTTCTTTAGTGGGATTTAGAAAGCCCCGTTGACCTAACATTTTAGAAGCTAAAAATAGCATCCTTAATAAAGATGCTTCTATATATAAAATAAAAAAGCCGACAAAAGAGCCGGCTTCACTAATAATTTTAGGATTAAAACAAAGTTCAAGTTGGATAGTAATTGGCAGTTTGGAAAGAAAAGTGGGATTTGAACGCAGAATTTTCGAAAATATATAATAATCGAAAATTGTAATACGTTTTATCCAAACAACATCAATTTTTGTTGTAATTAATTTGAAATGTTCATGGGATTATAATTTGTTGTAATTGGCAAGCCACATTGTTGGCTTGCTTTTTCTACAAATCTAATTCTTCTACATAAGATATATTTTGGATATGTTCATGGGATTATAATTTGTTCGGAGCAAGTCATTTATTAAAATGACTTGCTTTTTTTATTTACTAACAAATATAAATAATTATAACATATATTAAAAATAAACAATAATATATTTTATTCTTATTGCTCTTATTGCTTATTTCTGTCATTTGCCCCCTCAAAAAGTATACCCATCAAAAGTTTTTTAACAGTGTTTTAAGACAATGTTCTCGTACCCATTCAAAATTAATGGAGCTATAATATGTCTATTTTTTGACATTTGTTTTTCATAGGACCTCCGCTACCACAAAAATACTTCCCCCAATAAATATTAAATCTGTATCGTTTGCCTGCCGCTTAGCCGCTTCTAAAGCATTTTTGACAGATACGTATGCCCTACCCTTTAAATTATGTTTAGCTGCCTCTTTCTGCAAGTTCTTTGCATCCAAACCTCTTGGGATATTCGCCTTAGCAAAATAGTATTTAGCCGATATTGGAAGCATAGATAAAACCTTGCTAGGATCTTTGTCTTTCACCATCCCAAAAACAAAGTGCAATTGGGTATATTCTATATCCTTTAACTGTTCGAAAACGGTACGAAGCCCATCCACATTATGTCCACTATCACATAGAATTGTTGGATTGGCCCCCAATTGTTGCCATCTTCCTATAAAATAAGTACGCTCTTTTAAGTTATCTAAACCTCTAACAATAGCTTCATTAGTTATATCCATAAACAGCTTCTTCTCCTGGATAATAGTAATAGCTCGTAATGCAGTCGCTAAATTCTTAGCTTGATAATTCCCTTTTAAATTAACTTTTAATAAACTCGGAAAGGCCGCTTCTTTTTTTGGAGTTATTTCGAAAAGACTATGATGAGGCGTCGTTTCTTTAATACTTACTGTCAGTAGTTGGTCAGCAAATACAATAGGTGCTTTCTTTTTAGCTGCTTGCTCTATAAATATAGATTCTGTCTCCAGATGTGTTTCTCCTATAACAACAGGGATATTTGCTTTAATAATCCCTGCTTTTTCGGAAGCTATTTCTGGTAAAGTGTCTCCTAAAAATTGCTGATGATCGTAGCCAATATTAGTAATAATAGACAATAGCGGCGTAATGATATTTGTAGAATCCAATCGCCCTCCTAGGCCTGTTTCAATAATAGCAATATCGACTTTTTGTTGTGCAAAATAGTCAAAGGCCATCGCTACCGTGATTTCAAAAAAAGAAGGTTGAATGACTTTAAAAAGCTTTTTGTGGGTCTCTACAAAATCAACGATGTATTTCTTTGATACCAGTTGTCCATTGATTTTTATTCGCTCTCTAAAGTCTTTATAATGAGGAGACGTATAAATACCTACTTTTTTGCCACTCGCCTGTAAAATGGCTGCTAGAATATGAGCAGTGGAGCCTTTCCCATTGGTTCCTGCCAAATGAATACTTGAAAATTTTTTATATGGATCTCCTATCGCTTTACATAGTGCGAGGATATTGGTGAGGTCTTTTTTAAAAGCGGTATTGCCTACCCGTTGAAACATGGGTAGTTGTGTGTATAGAAAATTTAAGGTCTCTTTAAATTGTTGGTGAGTTGAAGTTTTTTTCATGGCGTTAAACTATAACTAGGGGTTATCATTACCATAAAGAATCTATAAGGACAAGTTATTTTCTATTCCTTTTGCGAGCATTTTTCGCTGCTTTATTCTTCTTTCTGGTACTTGATTTTTTCTTTTGTTTTTGAATGTTATGTTCTTTAGATGGTAATTCTCTTGATTCATTCGACTTATACATAAAAGTACCATCGTCAATTATATGTACTGATTGAGCAATTCCAGCCACAGTGGACATATCTTGATCCATAATCATAATGGGTTTTTCTCCATTAAAAGACTCGAACAATTGAGGCTCATCATATCCTGTTTCAATTGTAAACACTCCTCCATAGGCAAACCTCGATGAATCTATCGACAATTTCATCATGTCGTCGTCAATAATTACTGTTGGACAGTTAGGGCAAAAATGTCCAGCAGGAGCTGCCATCAACCTAGGTTTTTCTTGGGTCGCATATGCAAAATTACTCATCATCCGCTGAGTCGGCGTATTGCATTCAGGGCATTTATCCTTATATCCCAAAAAATCCGATTCATAGGCATTCTTAAGAATACCTTTAAATATTGGGATATTATTTTTTTTACTATATAACTCTAATAGCTCCACATTTGATTTTCCTGTTTGCTCTCCCTCGTGAACGGATGTCACAATCTCTGTTTTCCCTTCTAACTCATTAGAAGAATTTATTTTTTTTATGACTTCTTTGTCTTTATTAAATAAGTTTTTAGACATTTTATGTAGATTCTTTAGTATAAATAAATAAGGCAGATAGCTTTGCTATCCGCCGAAATAGCGGACTTGACAGTTTCACCGCCAAGTCTGCTATATTATAGTTTTAAAACTTAATTGTTAACCTATATTAGGCATGGACAATGGACATACTTCATACCTACTACTTCATACTTAATTACTTCACTTACCGTAATTTAAATTCATAAGTAATCGTACCACATTGCTTGTCTTGCGAACCTGATGCAAACTTGAATTTCTTAGCATTTCGGATAGCTGTCGCTCTCAATTG
>JALZWC010000712.1 GCA_023300255.1 Saprospiraceae bacterium
GACACCGTCTATAACAAAAGTATTAGGACAAAATTCATAAGGAGCGTAGCTTCGTCACCGTATTTACTACATCTTGTAAAAGATATGTATATACCATAGCCTGCGTTCCTTGGAAGGCAGGTTCTAAATTAACTACTAGCATCTTTCAATAGCAAAAGTATGAATCAAATTAAAAAACGAATAAGCGCATTAAGAAAAGCGATGACAAAAGTAGGGGTAAATGCCTATTTGATACCTAGCAGTGACCCGCATCAAAGTGAATATGTAGCAGATCATTGGAATTCGAGGGAATGGATTTCTGGTTTTACAGGTTCTGCAGGTATAATAGTGGTAACGGCGGAAGCGGCTGATTTATGGGCGGATTCTAGATATTTTCTACAAGCAGATACAGAATTGAGCGGAACTGGGATCACTTTACAAAAGCAAGTAGTTCCCCATGCACCAGAGCATCTTGATTGGTTAAGTCAGCATCTTCCAAGTAATGCGGTTATTGGACTCGATGGAAAAAACTTTTCTATAGGGCAGCTACAAGCATTAAAAAATAAAGTAGGGGCAAAAGGAATTACGGTAAATACAAAGCACGATTTGTTAGCAGAAATCTGGACAGATCGGCCGAGTTTGCCTAACACACCTATATTTGATCATAAAGAAAAATTTGCTGGAGCAACTAGAAAGGATAAAATAAGAGCCATTCAAGCAAAAATGGAAGCTTATGGAGCTACTTATCATCTAATGACGACTTTAGATGATATCGCTTGGACTTTTAATATACGAGGAAAAGATGTTGCTTTTAACCCCGTAGTTATTGCTAATGCAGTCATTGGGAAAGAAATTAGCTATTTATTCATTGATCCACAGAAGGTCCCTGATACCTTGCGGAAAGCTTTTGATAAATTGGCAATAGTCATAAAGCCCTATGATGGATTAGATCAGTTTTTAAAAGACCTACCTACTGGTAAAATATTAATCGATCCAGATAAGATTAATGCACATTTACATAGCTTGATCGATCTAGAGCAGATACTATATGCTCCGACTATTGCCATACAACTAAAAGCTATAAAGAATGAGGTGGAAATAGCGCATATGAAAGAAGTAATGGTCAGAGATGGTATTGCCTTGACTAAGTTTTATAGATGGCTAGAGAAAGAACTAAAGAGCCGATCTGTGACGGAATGTGAAGTAGCAGAACAGCTAGGTTATTTTAGAAAAGCAGAAGGCTTTTATCATGGAGAAAGCTTCGCCGCTATAGTTGGTTACAATGGCAACGGGGCCATAGTGCATTACCGAGCTATGCCAGAAACCTGTGCGACTATTGAAAAATCAGGGGTGCTACTAATTGATTCAGGTGGTCAATATGAAGATGGAACTACAGATATTACTAGAACAATATCGCTTGGTCGAGTTACTAAAGAACAAAAGAAATGCTACACCTTAGTCTTAAAGGGGCATATTGCGATAGCTACCTTAGTCTTTCCAAGAGGGACAAAAGGGATACAAATGGATGCATTTGCTAGACAAGCTTTATGGCGAAATCATTTAGACTATGGGCATGGTACTGGTCATGGAGTAGGCTTTTTTCTTAATGTACATGAACCACCACAAGGTTTTACTACCACGGCTTCTAGAGGTGGATTGACTCCCATAGAAGAAGGCATGATAACATCGAATGAGCCAGGATTTTATAAAACAGGAGAATTTGGTATCAGAACAGAAAATTTAATGTTGACGGTTGATGATGAGACGAATGAATATGGTGATTTTTTAAGATTTGAAACGATCACTTTATTCCCGATTGATAAAAAAATGATAGACCTGAAACTGTTGACTGATCTGGAAATTGATTGGATTAATCAGTACCATCAAGAGGTAGAAGATCGACTATTACCGCACTTATCAAAAGAAGAACAGAAGTGGTTGGAACAAAAATGTAGAGAAATAGGGTAGACTGTTACATCAAAAAAGTAAGATTATTGTTACTTATAGTGTTAAATTTTAAGAAAATGCCAATATTTAACAAAAAAAAGAAAGTGAACTTTTGATAAATTTCAAAAATTCGTATCTTTAGAGCTAGAAAAAGGTTTATTACTTTGAGAAACTGGTAATTTTTCGGAATTGCCATAAACAAATTATTGCTATGGGAAATAATAAAACTAGTCTAGAGGATGTTAAAAAAGATATCCAAGGCTGGGCAGATAGCGAAATTCTTGACAACAATAAAAAAATAGTTATTATTGGAGGCCAGAATACTACAAAAGCTCCCCCACCTACGTGGGGTGAATTCTGTGGTGGTTCAACCCCACAATAACTAGCAGTTTTCTTCGGGTTAAGAACTAAAAGCGGGCTTCATTGTCTTTTCAATGCAGCCCGTTTTGTATTTTAGGCAACTTTATTAATTTATGATGCCCTTACTCCTTCCTCATTAATCTCTCATTTCTTAAATCCAACGAACCCAAAAAAAGTAAATGACGCGTTTTGTCAATGTACACCAATTAGAAGCAGATCTAAAATACGAGATCAGAAATATCGAGAAAGCAAAAATCATTGACCGACTGATTAGTAAGTATGCCTATACGAACATTCATAGAGCTAAAGAATTAATCACGGAGCAATATGCTTTATTAAAAGAGGAGAAAACCCCACCATTAGAAGCTAATTATCACCTCTACGCTGCCTTTATTGAAAATCAATTTTATAATTATCCAATTGCAGAACATCATTTCAAGGAAGCTTTGTCTATTATTAAAGACGGAGGGGACTTAAAACAGCAGGCGGAGCTATATATTGATTTTGCAGGAATTTATATCAATTTAGATAAGCTAAAGGAGGCACACGATTATGTAGACAAAGCTAGAGAATACCTAAATCGGTATCCCGATAAAATATTAAGAGGGCGGCTCATCTGTAGGGAAGGGTATATTAATCTTTACTATGGAGACTATGGTCCAGCAGTCGAAAAATTCTTGGAAGCAGATAAAGAGTTTAATACCGTAAAATCACCGCTATCCCTTAAAGACTATTATTTTTTATCCTTGATTCACAGTGGCTTAGGAAATTGCTATGAGCAATCTTCTAAAGACATGGAAAAAGGAGTTAAAAACTATTTAAAAGCCCTAGAAATCTGTCATGAAAACAATTTAGGTACCCGCTTATCGTGGCATTATCTGAATGTGGGCAAGGCTTTTATGGGATTAAATAATCTAGCTAAAGCAGAGCAATACTATCGTAGAGCGATTGAAATAACGGACATTTTGAATAACGATGCACGTGGTGGAGCTTATGCAAATTTAGGCTACTGCTATTTCCTGCAAGAAAGATATGAGGAAGTTCCTGGTTGTTATGATATGGCAGAACAGCTCTATCGAGAAAATCCAGAAACGAACTATTCTAATTTTGTTAATATTGAAAATTGGCGAGCTAAATTACATACTACATTAGGAGATCGAGCACAGGCAGAGCAACATTTTATCAAGGCCTTTAGTTATGCCAATAAGAAGGGCGATGGAGAGATGTATGCGGAAATATGTCGAAATATCTCTGGCTTTTATGCAGAAATTGAAGATTACAAGAATGCATATGATTATTTGGTTTTAAATGAAACGGTTAAACAAAAACGGAAAGAAAAACTAAATAGTAGAAAAATATTAGAATTAGAAGTAAAGTATGAGTCGGAAAAACGTCGTCAGGAGGCGGAAATGTTACGCTTACAAGCTTCTAGTCTGCAATTGAAGGCGCTAAGAGCGCAGATGAATCCGCATTTTATGTATAATGCGCTCAATTCTATACAAAACTATATTACTTCCAATGAGTTAAAGGACGCTTCCAGATATCTAGCCAAGTTCGCCCACTTAATGCGTCAAAGTTTGGACTATTCAGATTTAGAAGTGATTTCTTTAGAGAAAGAAGTACAATTTTTAGGCGATTATTTGATGATTAATGAGAAACTGCGATTTAGAGATAAATTGAAGCATCAAATTATAATTGATCCAGAAATTGAACCAGATATTTTTGGTATCCCTACAATGATCGTTCAGCCTTATGTTGAAAATGCAATTGAACATGGTTTGCGTAGTAGAGACATGGGGGTGGTTAAGATTGAATTTCAATTAATTGATGACTTCTCTATGCTTTGCATTGTAGAGGACAATGGAATAGGTCGAGACAAAGCTAGAGAACTACAATCATTAGATGATGCTTATCGAAAGCATGAGTCAAAAGGGACTAAAATTACAGAAGAAAGGTTACGTGTATTGCACAATCACACCACCGATCGGCACTATATTAAAACACTTGATCTAATAGATAATTTTACTAAAGAACCCATAGGTACTCGAGTTGAAATTCTGATTCCTATTGTGGAAATACAACTTAAGTAATCTATAATCATAGAAACAGGAATTAGCTATAATGCGAATCAAGGGCTAAATAAGAACAGCTATACTCCGTATTAGGAACGACGAAATAATAAGGCAAAGAGTAAGAATAAATTAGCCATTTTAACCTGCCCAGCAAGCCCGTCCGCTTTGCGGTCTGTCTAAAGCCAGATAGATTCACTTGCTCTG
>JALZWC010000713.1 GCA_023300255.1 Saprospiraceae bacterium
CTTATTTCGGGAGTGGCAAAGAAAAATGAAATAACATAAATGTAAAAAACTGATTATTAGTGTTTTAAAGGTATCAGAAAAAATTAAGCGTTAAGTTATGTATATACCGTAGGTCCAGCCGTCAGGTAGGCACAGAGTTCACAAAGAAGACACAGAGTTCTAACTAATTAGTTTTTTAAGCCTTCGTGTGCTCTATGCATCAATATTACATGTCAACGTCACTCACGACCTACAAAAACCCATGTCATCCGCGTGTTTTCGCAGGAAAATCCGTGTTTAATTATGCCTATTTAGCAAAAAAAGATTTAACAAAAAAAAATGAGTTTAGAAACTGATTTAAATACCCGAGCAGGGAGTATCTGCGAACTATGTGCAGCTACAGAGAACCTGAATGCCTACGCTGTTCCAGAAGCACCTACAACAGGGTTAGACGGCCACGCACTAATATGCACAACTTGTCAAACGCAATTAGAAGATGCGGAGGCAGTTGATCCGAATCATTGGCGTTGCCTGAATGATAGTATGTGGAATACGGAACCTGCCGTACAAGTTTTAGCATGGCGAATGTTACACCGACTAAGAGGCGAGGGATGGCCGGCGGATTTGTTGGAAATGATGTATACGGAGCCAGCCACTTTAAAATGGGCAAAGGCTACAGAAGTAGAAGATGGGGAAGAAAAAATAGTACACAAAGATGCGAATGGGAATATCTTAGAGGCAGGGGATACGGTAAGTTTGACTCAAGATTTGAATGTGAAAGGCTCTAGTTTTACGGCCAAAAGAGGAACAGCGGTAAGAAGAATATCTTTAGTGTTTGATAATCCAGAGCATATAGAAGGAAAGATCAATGGACAACAAATTGTCATTTTGACGAAATATGTAAAGAAGCAGAAGGATGTGGGGTAGTTGTGAGAGGGGGAGACAGGGCAGGAAAAATCATAAATCATACATCAGAAATCATACCTCATATATCCATCATACTTTGAGCTAGATGGATATATGATTTATGAGGTATGATTTAAAATTTATGATTTGTAAGCCATCCCATTAACAACATCCTCCACCAGGCGTACAAACCTCTTTGCTATCCGTAAACAAACCAGATAAATCCACCTTTGGCTCAGCACTTACTGCAACAGCAGGCGCACAACAAGCAACCGCTTTTTCTTCCTCTGTCACCGCCCTATCTTTTGCCTTACAGCAAGTTTGATCTTGACCTAATTGAACGATGATTTGCTTATCGTGTATGGCTACATTTCCTATAGGAAGTACCGCCTTATGAAATCGGGCATTTCCATACTCAAATTTCATTTCCACATCTCCCCATGTTGCTCGAACTTTTTCTACGACCGTGAAAATATCTAAAGCTTTAGAAGTATCTACTCGGTGGTCTGGTTCTGGCAATTCATTTTCCCATAACTGGACATGTACTTCTTGCCATTTATTTTGAACGCCTCCACAGTCCACCGTATCATATTGAATATTTTTAATTTCTGTGATATGATAATCCATTCTAGTAAAACTACCAGCTTGGTATTCAAATAAGAGTGGTAGATTTGGATAGTCGTTGAGTATTTTCAGAAATTCGTTGGTTGTCATTGGTATTATTTTTAATTGCGAATAGACACTACTAATATAAACGCTTTTTTTTAAGATAAGGTCAATAGAGGAATGTTAATTTTTAATCAAAGATATCTCCTTTTAATAGAATTAAGATCTTAGTAATGGTGTACAGTTATTTTTATACCATTCCTTAGACTGTTTATCGACTTATTTTACTTATATATTTAGCGCCTCTAAAGAAAAAACATTATTTAATGAAAAAGATATCAAAAATAAGCCTTGTCCAACTTTTTAAAAAATTAATAAATTATGTGAAACCATATAACCATTTAGCTATTGCTACATTAATTTTAACTTTGCTTGGGGCTTTCCTTGCACAGGTAAATGCACTTGTTTTACGCTATGCAGTCAATGAACTTACAGCATTAAGTAAAGCGAATCAAAATTTACAAGATGGCATATCACTTTTGGTTATGATTAGTGCTATTTTATTATCAAAGGAATTGTTGTTTGCCGTCATTCAATATGGTCAGAAGTATTATGGCGAAAAAATGAAAATCTATATTTCCAGAGATTTTGCTCAGCAAATTGTAGAGAAAATATTGACTTATAAAATGGCTTTCTACAGTTCTCCTGAAAATGAAAGTGGCAAATTACAAACAAGAATAGATTTAGGTATTTCCAGTCTTACCCAATTGGTTAAAAACTTCTTTATAGACATTCTTCCTTTATTTTCCAGCGCAATTATTGCCTTGGTTTTCATGTTCCAAGCTAATTTTTATATAGGCTTAGTAAGTCTTTCGATCATCCCTGTTTTTTTCTACATCAGTAATTTACAAGCAACAAAACTAAAAGGATTTAGAAGACAAATGAGAGGATTTCGAGAAACAAGAAATAATGGAATCATTAGTTTAATCAATTCTATTACGGTAATAAAATCGTTTACAAGAGAAGATTTAGAAAGTAAAAAACATGAAGTCATTCAGTTAGACATGACTGAAAATCAAATGAAATCAAAGCAGTTAAGTTTTTTGTTTGATAGTGTAAAAAAATTTATCGAACAATTTGGAGTCGTTGTTATTATCATTTTGACTTCTTATTTTGTATTAAATGGTACGATGGATATTGGGGCGATTATGTTTCACATCTTACTCTTCAACAATGTTTCTGCACCCATTCAACAATTGCACAGAATATATGATGAAGTAAACGATGCTATGATTTATTCGGAAGCTTTCTTCGAAATTATGGATGCAGATGGAGAAACAGAGTTTAGCGGAACGTTTATTCCTGAAAAAGTGAATGGAATTTTTGAAATTAAAAATGTTGACTTTGCTTATCCGAATGGAACAAAAGCATTATTTGATGTATCGATGGTCATCAAGCCCAATACGATAAATGCATTAGTGGGTTTAAGTGGGGCAGGGAAGAGTACGGTGATTAACTTATTGGATAAATTCTATGAACCGACTAGAGGAACTATCTATTTGGACGGTGTTGATATACAGACATTTGATACCCAATGGCTAAGAGACAACATTGGCTTGGTTTTACAAAAAAATCACATTTTTAATGGAAGTATCGAAGAAAACATATTGTACGGAAAAGAAGATGCAACGCATGAGGAGATTGTAGATGCGGCAAAAAAAGCCTACATCCATGACCAAATCATCGGACTGCCAGAAGGCTATAAATCGAAGGCAACTTTACTCTCAGGCGGACAACAGCAGAGAGTTTCAATCGCTCGTTTGTTTTTGAAAGATCCTCCGATTATCTTCCTAGATGAGCCTACCGCAAGTTTGGATGCCATTGCAACCGAACAAATTAAAAAAAGCTTAGATGCCATAAAAAAAGGACGAACTGTGATTATTATTTCTCACAGTATTTCGCAAATAATAGACGCAGAGAATGTGATTGTTATGGAAAAAGGGAAAATCATGGAAGAAGGTACGCACGAAGACTTATATGATAATAAAAGTGTTTATCATGAAATTTTTAATGCAATGGCAAGTAGCCTGAATCTTGATAAGATTACTGACACCTTGAATGAATAACATAAATAGAGAACAAGAAATAGGGGTTCAGTATCCCCTTTAAGGCAGGGGTGATTGGTTCTATGAAAATCATAAACCGCCCGCCTGACGGCAGTCGGGCAGGTCATGTTTTATTGGTTTTGCACACTGAATTGTCCTTTTCTATTGTATAAGTAAAAGGGTGAGGGAAGGATTGATTAATCTCTTAGCGTCACCTATTTATATGATTTTGATATAGAAAAAGCCCTATAATTCTATGAATTATAGGGCTTTTCGATTGATTTATATGCCACAGGATTAGCACATACGTTTGTCTAAAATATTGCCTCTTTGGTAGCTATATAAAAACAGGCGTTACTTATCATCATAATGTCCATAACAAGAAATAATAATAACAAACTCGTCCTCTACTTTATAAATCAATCTATGTTTATCGTTTATTCTTCGCGACCAATATCCTGTTAAATCTCCTTTAAGAGCTTCTGGCTTACCGATACCCTCAAATGGATGTTCCATTATATCAGCAACTAATATAAGTAGTTTACCTACTAATTTGACAGAGACTTTCTGTAAGCGGGTAATATCTTTTTTAGATTCTGAAGTGAGTTTAAATGTATCTTTTTTCATTTATGAAGCAGCCAATTGTTTTAATTGATCCATAGAAAGAGCGATTGTATTGCCACTTTCACAATTAATAATACTAGCTTTAATCTTCATTCTATTAAAAAAAGGCTGGTCTAGTTGTGCGTTGGTAGGAATCCATAAATTTGCTAGTATAGCATAAGTGCCGTACTCACTTAGTGCATTCTTAATAAACGGAAGAACTTCTTGTTCAATATCATCTTTCTTAACAATTATCTCATTATCTGCCAATAGATCACATACTAATAAGCCAAATTCCAAGTTAAGGGAAGCATCAATCATTTTTCGTACATTAGAAAAGGAAGGAGCTAAAGTTTCTATGTATTTTAAAGCCTCATAGGATATTTGTAGTTTACTTGTATCTATAGGAATAAAAACGCTAGGGTTCTTAGCTATTTTTTCTAATACCAAAGCCGAAATGCTTTGATAATCTTTAAGCACAGAGACTAGAACTGAATTTGAGGTAGTAAGAGGAGCTTTTTCTTTTTCAATAACTAAATCATCTATTCCTTTATTTATTTCTCGAATCGCATAAGGGATATTATTTTCCTCATTAAGAAGCAATTCCTGTAATCCTTTCGTAGACTCAATCGCACGTATAACATCTAACCTTAAGTCAAAAAGATAGGAATGTAGACCATTGCTAGTGTCATTCAGATTTCCTTTAGTAAGTCTAGCTTTTATAACGTCTACGCAAAAAGTTAGCTTTTCCTCAAGATGTGGATTTAATTTTAGTAGCTTACTAAAATGTAAATCGTTAGGAGAAAGAAGAAGAAATAAGTCAACAAGCATAATATAATGATTATATACATATAATTGATATAGTAAAACTATATATTTTTCTATTGCTTTTTAAGCAATCAAATATACAAAATAATTGATTCATAAGTTCGATATTTAATTTTTCCATCAAGAACAAAGTTGTAAAAAAGGAACTACTAGTATAGTTCTAATACACTTACAAGAAGCAATAAAACAGGCTTTTAGAAGCTAAAAAAAGAAAACCCGCTAACGACAGAGTCATTAACGGGTTAATTGCTGTAAGAGAAGGAGTCGAACCTTCAAGGAGCGGTTAATTCAACAAATAAATTCGAAGAAGTTATCCCGGACTCTCCACCCTCGAGACAGGAGGGCATGGCTGCCAGTTTCATCACCTTACAATGTTAGAATAGTTTTAAAGGAGATATTCACTCCGTATTCAAAATCAAAAAAGTGGCTGTGAGGGAAGGAGTCGAACCTCCACGAGGTGGTTAGCCATAGTACAAAAGAAAGATATAGTGGTCAACCCGTTATACTACGTTTATCCCAGATTCCTCACCCTCGAGACAGGAGGGCATGGCTGCCAGTTTCATCACCTCACAATGATGTGAATGACTCTTAGGCAAAAAGTGAGAATAAATTGGTCGTTTTAAGCTAGTCATTTTTTACTCTAAGGAATTCTGAAAAACTAAGCATAGCTGGGCTACGGTTCTTT
>JALZWC010000714.1 GCA_023300255.1 Saprospiraceae bacterium
GATAGAAATCCTCCATTTGTGCAACCAGGATTTTCTACTTTTATCAATTGCCAAGATACAGTCCTTTTAGATGGCAGTGGCTCCAGAGAAGATTCCATCTTTTCCTATAAATGGAGCACTGTAGATGGCAACATTATTAATGATAGTACAAAGATCACTGCAATGGCGGATGCTCCTGGTTTATATCAATTGGAAATAACTAATACAAAGAATAAATGCAAAAATACTGATACCGTTCGTATTACAGATAATCAGATTATTCCAATTATTGAACTTGGCTTAGACAAAACGATCAATTGTAGAGAAGAAAGTTTTGATTTAAGGAGTGATAATTTGCTAACCAATAGTTTTACCTTTCATTTCTGGACGGATGAAAGTGGACAAACAATCGGTACAAATCCTAGACTGCAAGGGATCAATACAGTAGGTACCTATCAGTTAATGGTTGTAGATTCCTCTAATAATTGTAGTGCTATAGACAGTATCAAAATTTTAGAAGATACGAAATCACCAGTAGTAAATGTACTTGATTCTTTGATAATAGATTGTACCATGCCATCGACCACAATCGAAGCAACTAGTGATATAGTAGGCGTGTACTCTTGGGAGAGTTCCAATGGACAATTTCTCAGTGGTGCTAATACGCTCAATCCTATAGTAAATGCAGCTGGTGAATATATATTAAAGGTTGAAAATACAGCAAATGGTTGTTCTTCCTTGGATACGGTAAAAGTAATAGACAAACAAAATAAGCCAGACATTGACTTGATGGATAACGCTACCATATTTTGTTATAATGATTCTACTGCGACCATTTTTGGAATGCTTAATTCGGATAATTCTGCTATTGAGTTAGAGTGGACTTCTACGGTTCCAAGTTTTCAAACGATAACAGATACTTTGAATCTCCTTGTCGATCAACCAGGTACTTATTACTTGTCAGCGACCGATACCGAAACGTCTTGCTTTTCCATTGACTCTGTAGTAGTAACGGATAATAGAACGTCATTCGACTTTACATTACCAACAGATATTTTGACGCTTACTTGTTCGGAACCAGAGCTACCGATTGGTACTAATACCTTACCTGTTTCTGGAGAATTAGCTTATACATGGAATACGGTAGATGGAAATATTACTGGTCCAAAAAATTCCTCTGTTACACTAGTCAATACTGCAGGAGTCTATACCTTAGAAGTTTTAAATGTAGAGAATGGTTGTACTAGTTTTGATGAGGTAACCATATTGGCAGGCGATGATTTACCAATAGTAGATGCTGGTATTAGTCAAACTATTACCTGTGGCAATCCAATGGTTCAATTAGGAAGTAACAACACAGATCAAGGACCACAATTTCAATATGTTTGGTCTACAAGAGATGGTCGGATTGTTAGCGGAAGAGATGATTTATTTGCCACTGTCAATGAAGCAGGAACCTATCAATTAGTGGTGACCAATACGGATAATGATTGCAAGCAATCAAGTATGGTAGCTATTACTGCTCAAACAATGATCGAAGACCTCACCCTTCCTGAATCTAGATTTATAGACTGTAAAGATTCTTTAATTAATCTAACTGTTGAAACAATTGCTGATCCAGCACTTACTTATAATTGGACAACTACAACAGGTAACATCCTCTCCCCTACTAATAATCCCGAAATAACGATTAACCGACCAGGCATCTATCGAATTGAAATAAATAATAGGGATACAGAATGTAATTTAATTGATTCTGTAAGAATCCAAAGTTTACAAGAAATGCCTATAGCAATGGCTGGAGAAGATGTCCTGATTCCATGTAATGAAAACAATACCATTTTAAGCACCAACGGTTCCAGTACCGGTAATAACATTAATTACGAATGGCTCAATGAACAAGGCAATCTTGTTTCTAGAAATAATAATATCACGATCAACGCCCCTGGCAACTATACCCTAAAAGTAAACAATCAGGACAATGGTTGTACTTCTGAAGATCAGGTGTTAGTAGCTATCCCTACAGACTTCCCAAATAATGCAGACTTAGCGATTCAAGAAATAGCTTGTCAAGGATCAGAAGACGCTGCCATTACCATTAATGAAATCGTAGGTGGGCTTGCACCTTATATTCTACGAGTAAATGGAACAGCGATTAGCGTCGGAGAATCTATCAATAATTTAGCAGCAGGCAACTATCAACTAAGCGTCCTAGACGCCAACGCTTGTGAATGGGATAGTACCATTATAATCGAGATACCAGAAGCCATTGACCTCCAGATTATTTCTTCTAACAATTCGCTAACTACAGGAGATATTGTAGATTTAAGCATAGCTGGTAATGTTCCCTTGGAACAAATTGCAGATTTGAATTGGGGTCCTGAACAATTATTCGACTGTAGTGACTGCCCTACCCAATCTATCGCTCTATTCAATACTACCCCAATCACTTTATCTATCATTGATGAAAATGGATGTGAAGGTAGTACTACTGTAAATATAGAAGTAGCCTTGGCGGAATTGCCTAATGCAATTACCATTAATGGGGATGGTGTTAACGATACTTTCATTGTGCCTATATTAGAAGCAGAACCAGACGAACACCCCGATAATGAAATGATTATTTTCAATAGATGGGGCGATGTAGTCCACCGCGCTTCTCCTTATAATAATGATTGGGATGGTAGTAGTAATGGCCAGTTGTTGCCAGAGGGGACCTACTATTATGTGCTTCGATTAGATGTGAGTGAAGGTAGTGGGATTAAAGGAAAGATTACTATCTTGAGGTAGAGAGATAGGGAGTATATTATTGAACACAGAGGCACGGAGTTATATTGTTTCTTGATGGTTCTCAGTAACCATGAAATAATAAGTCCATCAAGTTGGACGAGGTTATTCTGGGGCAGCCAATTAATTGATCCGATCACTTCCAGTGTTCAGATAAAACGGGTAACTTGATCCGACCACTGAAACAAGCTGACCGGGAACGCTCGTAGTCACCCAATTTATTGGGTAGACTCCTATAGAATAATTTGATAATTAACACTTTACCAGTCAGCCCAATAAATTGGGCGACTACTTTTGCCCTTCTCGGTCAGCCTGTAAAAGTGATCGGAACAATTAGATTGAAATTGTCCCAGCTTTGCTTTACACTCCTATAAATTAATAAATATTCTAAATTACACGGAACTATTGTACGTAGATCGAATCTATTCTCCTAATAGCTATAACGATGAAGAATAATAGATTAGTATTAAGCCAACTAGAAATAGGCAAACCACTTCCAGAATGGAAACTAGAAAATATATTTGAAGAAGAAGAAGTACCTGAGTTACAAACTTACCTTGGAAAGCCCCTTCTAATTCTTTTTTTTAGTTTAGGCTGCCCAGGCTGTTTAGGTAGGGCTATTCCATATGCGAATAGAATTGTTTATGAAAATGGGGATAATATAAATGTTGTCGGAATTCATACCAATTTTGAGGGCATAGATTTTGCAAAAGAAAAATTTACAAATGCCAAAGAAAAGTTCTATTTTCGTTTCCCCTTCTTTAAGGACTTTAATTATGATACTACTTTTTTGAACTATGGAGCAGGTGGGACACCCCATTGGGTACTCGTGGATAAAACAGGAATCGTCGTATATTCTATTTTTGGTTCGGCTCCTAATAATGCCTTGCTACGGCTTGATTATATGATTAATGAACTAGTATAGAATATAAGTGGGTCACTCACTTATTCCTAACAAAAATTTAATTTAAAAAATGAAAAAAGTCCATCTTAAAATAAAAAATCGAAATAATCAGTTATTAGCGGCTGATTTAATTACTCCTTCTAATGGTGTTTTTTCTAAGATCGCTATTTTTGCACATTGTTTTACCTGTTCTAAGAACCTATCTATTGTAAGAAATATATCAGGAGAGTTAACTAATAAAGGAATAGCGGTACTCAATTTTGATTTTACTGGTCTCGGCCATAGTGAAGGAGATTTTAGCGATACTAATTTTTCCAACAATCTTACAGACATTGTAGATGCCTCTACTTTTTTAGAAGAAAACTATGTTCGTCCAACTGTTTTAATCGGTCATTCCCTAGGTGGAGCAGCCGTTATAAAAGCGGCTAATTTATTACCACATATAAAAGCAGTAGTAACTATTGGGGCACCATCTCAAGCAGCACATGTTGCTCATTTTGTAGATCATCAAAAAGATCAAATAGACAATCAAGGTGCAGCTACCGTTTCGATTGGTGGTCGACCATTTACTATAAAAAAGCAATTTTTAGAAGATATATATAGCCATGATATTGTAGAGGATGTAAAAAAAATTAAAAGACCCTTTCTAGTTTTACATTCCCCACAAGACAAAATTGTTTCCATTGATAATGCAGCAAAATTATACCAGCATGCTTTTCATCCTAAAAGCTTCATAAGTCTAGATGGTATGGATCATCTGATTTCAAAAAAAGAAGATGCTATCTATGCAGCACAAGTAATAGTAGCTTGGGTCAGTCGATATATTGATTTAACAATTACTCAAGAAGAGGAAGAAGAGATCAAGGATACTCAGGGAGAACAAGTACTTGTTTATCTAAATGACGAAGAAAACTATACCAATCATGTCTATACAAAAAGACATCATTTAATAGCAGATGAGCCTTTATCTTTTGGTGGCTCTGACTTAGGTCCATCGCCTTATGAACTTTTAAATGCGTCTATAGGTTCTTGCACTGTGCTTACTTTAAAGCTGTATGCTAAACGAAAGAAATGGGATCTGCAGGAGGTCTATGTTTATCTAAGTTATGCCAAGAAACATGCAGAGGAATTAGGCACAGCAGATAGCAATGATTTAGGAAAGATTGATCATATTACTAAAAAAGTCAAATTAGTAGGAAATCTAGACGAAGCACAAAAGAAGCGTTTATTAGAAATTGCTTCTAAATGTCCTGTACATAAAACGGTTAGTAATGGCGTCCACTTTGATAGCGAACTAATTGAATAGAATAGAGAGTAGAGAATAGAGAGTAGAGATGTAATTCGTTTAAAAACAGATGAAATTTCGGCAAGCTTATCCAAACCAAAAAAGTAGTTGACACTTCTTACCTTTAAAATACGAAGAACATCAAGTATAACTCGCTTTGTGTCTTCGTGTCTTTATGGCAATGTCAACCAACTAGATAAACTTGTCCGAAATTTCGTTGTTTTTCGAAATATATCTCTGTTCTCGCTTCTAATAAAACAACTTATGACAACCTGGATAGACACCCTAAAATTTGCCAATAATGGTAATCCTAAACCAGAAAAAAGAGT
>JALZWC010000715.1 GCA_023300255.1 Saprospiraceae bacterium
GCAGAGCAAGTGAATCTATCTGGCTTTAGACAGACCGCAAAGCGGACGGGCTTGCTGGGCAGGTTAAAATGGCTAATTTATTCTTACTCTTTGCCTAAACAAAACATTTACAAAAACCAATTGCTATCGCAATAGCAATTACAAATAAATTTAAAATGGCTGATACAAATACCAATCTAGCAAAATATCCAGGACTGACTAAAAAGCAAAGAGCAACCATGAGTTTTCATGCTTTCGTTGTAATTCTCATTGGAAGTACCGCAGGGTTTGCTTGGCTTATTTCATTAGCTGGTTATTTACATATATGGCCTTTGCCTCCTATGGAAATCTCAGTACCTGACCAAAAAGAACTTTGGCGAAATGCACATCTTGGACCAATTGTTCACGGGATGCTCGTTGTATTGGTAGCCGCTGTCAGTCCTCTTTTGAAATTAACTAAAAATGAGGCAGGAATTTTGGTAATTGCAGGGCTTGTCGAAGTATGGGGTAATGCCTTGGGATTCTCAGCTGCACCATTTACCTCTAATCGCGGTCTTACACCTGATGGTTCTTTTATTAATCAATTTGCTTACTTCACATTCTTACCAGCAGTATTGGCTGCGCTTGTCGTTGTGATTTTGGGTATAGTGGGAAGCTATCGGGCAATGAGGGAATAGGGAGTCGTTCAAAATCTAAAATCATAAATTTTACATCATATATCTTATATCCTTATAGGATGCAATTAGGATAGATATAAGATTTATGAAGTATGATTATCTAGACCAAAAAAACAAAAAAATGAAAGAAACAGACTACCTAATAATAGGTGCAGGAGCGATGGGAATGGCATTTGCAGATGAACTATTTACCCGCCAACCCAAAATGAACCTAACCATAGTGGACCGCCGTGCAAAAGCAGGAGGACATTGGAACAATGCTTATCCTTTTGTAAAACTGCATCAACCTGCTGCTTTTTATGGCGTTAATTCTATTGTATTGGGTAATGGTACGAATGACCTATCTTCCAAATCTGAAATATTGGATTACTATGAAAAAGTCATGACCAAGTTTAAAAATAGTGGCCGAGTTGAATTTTTATCGCAGCATAATTATTTGGGAGATGGAAAAGTAGTGAATTTGCAGAACCCAGATAATATCACCACCTACACAATAAATAAAAAACTGGTGGATGCCACCTACATGAAAGTGAAAGTGCCATCTACACATAAACCAAAATATGAGGTAGCCGAAGGTGTTCCTTTAATTGCGCTCAATGATTTGAGGGAACATTATGATAAATGGGAAAAATTTTATGTCATTGGCAATGGAAAAACAGGAATGGATGCGGTTTTGTATTTATTAGGCAAAGGGATAGCAGAAAATAACATTCATTGGGTCTGCCCCAACCAAGCTTGGTTATTTAGTCGAAAAGATTTGCAAGTGGGTAATGTGGCAAAAGTAGTATTAGAGCAAGCAGATATTCTTAGGACTACTGCAAATGTAGACGAGTTTTTTTTAGCAATGGAAAAGACAGCCGGCATTATTAGACTGGATAAAAACACCTTACCTAAGAAATGGCGTTGTGCTACGGTTAGTCTTCAAGAAGTAGAAAAATTAAGGCGAATAAAAAATGTCATTAATAAAGGTAGAGTAACAAAAATCACTAAAAATGAAATAGCATTACAGCAAGATACTATTGCCTATACTGGTAAAACCTTGTTTGTAGATTGTTCTGCTAATGCTTTGTCAAGAGAAAAGAAAGTCCCCATTTTTTCGGATGGAAAAATCACGCTACAACCCATTTTATTTTGCCAACAAGTTTTTAGTGCAGCGACGATTGCCAGAATGGAATTAACGAATATCTGCGACCAAAAAAGAAATCAACTCATTCCAATACCACATCCCGAATTTAAAGAAGATTGGCCCTCTTGTTTGGCACTAAGTATCGAAAACTTACTATTACTACATCGTCATTTCCCTTTATGGATGTTTCGTTCTAGACTCAACTTCATGAGCCATGAGACGCTATTTAATTATTTTTATTATTCTGTAAAAGCTATTTTTCTGTCTCCTGATGCAAGTAAAAGAGCTAGGGAATTGGATAGGGCTGACGGTGGACGGTAGACGGTCACGCTACACGAAAAACTTTGGAATTATTTTTTAATAAGTTAATCTAATTGGTTGATATTTAATTTTAGCTATCGGTTGACGGTTGACAACCGTCACGCAACCGTCCACCGTCCACTATCCACTATCCACTATCCACTAATAAGACATTTCAACTATTTTCTGAACATCACTTGGCGTCACCTTTTGGCGTTCCCCAAGCCCTGCCCAACCTCTATCGGCAAATCTTTTGGCGATAATTTCCGCAGTACCATCGTACGCATCCGTATAGGCAGACAATTTGGTTTCAATACCTAAAGATTGATAAAATTCGGTGGTTTTAATAATGCCTATTCTGGCTTTTTCTTCTATCGTTCCCTCTTGGACACCCCAAATTCGTTCTGCGTATTGTGCCAATTTTTCTTTCTTATCTTCGAAGGTATACGTGTAGTGATTACCTGCAATAATAGCTAGGGTTCTAGCATGGTCTATGCCGTGTAATGCCGTCAATTCATGTCCCATCATATGCGTCGCCCAGTCGGAAGGAACGCCTTTTTGAATCAGTCCATTTAGTGCCATTGTACAGCACCACATAAAATTCGATGCTGTCTCATAATTGAAATCTTCTTCCATTATTTTAGGCGCGATTTCTACCAAGGTCTGTAAGATACTTTCTGCAAATCGATCCTGTAATAAAGCACCAACGGGATAGGTCAAATATTGCTCCGTCACATGTGTATAGGCATCCGCCAATCCATTCGCTAATTGTCGTTTAGGGACAGATTTAATTACTTCTGGGTCTAGTACTGAAAACTGTGGAAATAAACCTGGACCGCCCATTGTGCGCTTTTCTTTCGTATCTTTTCGGGTAATGACTGCCCCTGAGTTCATTTCAGAACCTGTTGCGGGTAAAGTTAATACGGTACCAAAAGGCATTCCTTTTTTGGTACGAATTCTCTTAGTTAAAATATCCCAAGGTTCTTCCCCTTCATACAGCGCAGCTGCGGATAAAAATTTAACACCATCAATAACGGAACCGCCACCAACGGCCAATAAGTAGGTAATGTTTTTTTCCTTAATCACTTTTAAGGCTTGCATCAAAATAGCATATTCAGGATTGGCTGGAATTCCACCAAATTCTGCTACCTCAAATCCTTTTAAGGCTGCTTTTACTTGATCGTAAATTCCATTTTTCATAATACTGCCTCCTCCATAGAGTAATAAAATTTTAGCATCTTTTGGTAATTCGGCCGCCATTTTAGGCATTTCTCCTTTTCCAAAAATAATTTTAGTCGGATTCTTTAATTGAAAATTTCTCATTAAATGATTATGTGTTTTTATTGTTTGAGTTTAAACTAAGCTAGACAGCTAGACTGAGTAGGTGAATATTGATGCTATTCAGACCAGCCGTTTAAGCTACAAAGCTAATATAAAAATATTAGTCCGTTTTTTCTGCTGCTGATAGCGTAGATTAGGAATGAGGGATTAATAAACTACACAGTTAAACGAGTCTATTTTTATCTCTGGCAAGGCGAAAAACATAGACGATGCCTAGCATCGACGAGGCTTTTTAACATGAGCAAACACAGTTTGTGAACCGCTTGCGGATGGGATGCCAGAGGTGAAAAGAGCGAAGTGTAACTGTGTAATTTATTATTTCGTCATTCCTTAAAGCGTACGAATAATATTCAAGCTCATGAATTCCTCTTTCAATTTACGGTTAATAGGAATCCATTTCTCGCCAATCTTGACCGAACCATCCTCAATCACTTCTATTTTATTTAGGTTGACAATATAAGAACGATGAAGTCGGTAAAATATATCAGTAGGTAATATTGATTGGAACTAAGGAACGTGTGCAAAATAACTTCGTAATTTAGGCTGCTTCTTTTGTCCTTATTTTTTACTTTGTAAACAGTCT
>JALZWC010000716.1 GCA_023300255.1 Saprospiraceae bacterium
GGTGTCCAAAAATTAGTAATATTGGGAAGTATTTGATCTAAGTCAGAAGAAGAAGCACCAAACCAAAGAGCTAATTCTGCAAAATATTCATCACAGGAGGTAGTTGGTACTAAGCGACCTGATCCTAAGTCTAACGGATTATCTGCATACAGTGCTGGAAATTGACCATAAATCTTTTGTCCATCTACAGGCTGACCAAATACTAAAGCATTTCCGCCCCAAGCATGATCCGCCCCATCTCCATTGGAAGATAATTTTCTGGCAAAATCAGACATAGTAAAACCCATTACATTTTCCGCTACGCCCAATTCCTCCATAGCCATTGTAAAAGATCCAATAGCGGCATCTAACTCACTTAATAAGAGCCCATGCTCATCCAGTAAATCCGCATGGGTATCCCAGCCACCTAGTTCGACAAAAAAGGTTTGGTTACTCACTGCTAAGGTATCCCGAGCTGCAATGGTTCTGGCGACCATTAATAATTTTTGAGAAAGGCTATCTCCATTAAAGGGTGTGTTAATGGGCGTGGCATTCGCAATGGCTGAACTAAACGAAAAGGAACTGCCTTTGGCATCCTGTACCGTATTGGAATAAGCCGTTTGGAGTATATTATTATAAGTTTGATCCAGTAGATTATCCAATCCTTCGCGTTTTAGCCTCTGATACAAACCTTGATTACTTGATCCTGTCAACAACACACTGCCTGTATCGTTAGGGCTAATAGCGTATTCTTTAATAACATTTCCTCGCTGAAAAATATTGACCCCATTCAAAGAAATATTCATAGATATATCTTGATTGGTGTTGTTCGTATGAAGAATATCGGCCAACCTACCTCCCCAACCTAAAGCATTGATATCTTGTGGCACACTCGTTTGCCAATGCGTCCGTTGGTCTAAATGAGAAAATAATCCAATTGGGAGTTTACTCGATTGATTTAGATAACTAGCTACAGTAGTTGGTTCTACCAGTGAACCGACATTAGCCACAAAAGCAGCATTCCCTGCTTCAAATAAACTTTGGACATTCTTTAAATTAGGGTGTACCCCAAATTCTTGTCCAGAAACATTGGTTGGGTTAATGGGCAATAAGGCATCTTGCGCTAAAGCTAAATTTCCTCTAGTGGTGGCATACTCGTTGTATTCGGAAGCACCTCTAGGCACTAACATATTGAAACTGTCATTGCCTCCATGCAGCATAATACACACCAATGCCTTATAGTCATTTTGGGGTCGGATCAAGGGTCGATTAGCGGCCGCTGCGGCATTAATCAAACCTAAATTGGTGATACCTGAATAGAGAGAAGTCACGCCCAAGGAAGCACAGCCCATTGTCACTCTTCCTAAAAATTCGCGGCGAGTATGTTTATGATGTTTTGACATTTTTTATAATTATTGGGTGGTTAGATTGTTTGATTGTCAGATAGCTTTGTCCACGTCAGATTAACAATCAAGCAATCTAACAATCTAACAATCATTTTTACTTCAAAATAGTATAATCCGAAGAAGCGACCACTAAATAAATAGCCATCTGAACGATTTCTTCCGATGAAAACCTGCCACTACCAATGAGTGCTGTTAGCACCTCCATAATAGTACTTCTGGTAGCAGTAGTCATTTCTCCATAACATAAGAGGAGGTCTAAACGATCCAATAGAGCGGTTGCCCCATTGGCTTCCAAAATGGCGATTTCATCCGAGAAGTCCAAGAACGGATCATCCTCGTCGTTGGTCGCCATTCTTAGATCACTTGAATGAACACTTGTATTGTTAGGGAAAGGTTTATTCGTGATGACCGTTTCCATCCAATTCAAATATTCAATAGCCGTGACAGAATGCAAGATTTGAAACTCAGGAGAAACCATCTCATTAGGACTCACATACTTACTTTCCGCATAAAAAGGTGTGAAGAAATTAAATACTGTTGGAGCCCCCATAAAGGTTTGTTCTACAGCATTTATTAAGCCACCAGCCCGACTCATCCATAAATCACCAGATGGGCTACTAATCTTGAAAGTACGGCACAAGTTAATGAATCGCTCCAAAGGTTGGCGGAGTTTTCCTGTTTTTGTATTTTCTAACCAAGAACATTCTCGTGCTTCTGGATCTATAAGGATGGCTTTGAAAACCGCTTTCATATCTCCTCTTGTTCCATGACCGTTATTATTAAAGACGGTTGCTACTCGATTCACATAAGCTGGAGTTGGATTAGATTTGACTAACTGTTGGATTAAACGAATGGCGATAAAAGGCCCTACATTAGGATGGTTAAATAAAACATCTAAGGCTTCTTGTATATCCTGCATACCTGGTTGTCCAGCAGGAATGACCGTATCATCTATCATCACTTTCTCACCAGGCTCATGATGTTCTTCGTACATAATCATTGGGAGCGTTCCATCATACCATATTACATTACCATTAAATCGAAGGGGTTCTCCAACAAAATCAGGATTGGCTTCCAAATCCCAAGCCCCTCCTGAAAGTCCTGTAAAAACTTTGGCTAATTCTTGAATGTCTACTATATCATAAGTCGGTATTCTTTGCCCTGTACCATCCAGTTTGTAAGTACCATCATTATTAAGTTCGAACAAACCAATGGTGAAAAGTTGCATGATTTCTCGTGCAAAATTTTCGTCAGGTAAAGTCCCTATTGAAGGATCTCCTTTTACATTATGAAAATGGCTTAAATAATACCCCATCATAGGATGCAAAGTCACCTCAGATAACATATCTCTAAAATTGCCAAAAGCTCCTTCATATAAAACATCGTAGTAATCCGAACCAAAATGTCCTTTAGATTTTAATTGACCGACAACGTTGGAAACCACAAAAATTTGATGTAAAGCAAAGGCCGCTTTATTGCGTAACACATCTGTATCTTTGAATACTTTCTCAAAAAAAACATAGTCTGTATACTCTCTCCGCCTAGCAATATCTACTATCGCTGCATTGGGATGAACAGCTTGAATCCGATTAATTGCATCATTATGAGTCGTTTTAAAAGTATTTAAATAGGAACTAAATGTTGTAGCAAATTGCTCTTCTAGCCAAGGTTCAATTCCTTTTTGGGTCACATCCAATATTTCTTCATAAGTACCACCAAATCCTGCTTGCGCTAGAAAACGAGCAGCTCCTTGCAAGTCCGTAAAATAGCCCGTTCCACTAAGAGTAACGGCTGCGGAATCTACTCCTTGTACAGGACTAGAATTGATCTTCAACCCAATCCTATTTCCCGTTCCAAAGTGGTCTTCATAGACTTGGGCTGGAAGGGAATAGAATACGCATAAGGTCAAAAAGAGAGAAATAAATATTTTAAATTGCTTTCTGTTCATTTTAATCTGATAAAAGCTCACATATCGGACACCTCGAAGGTGTCCGATACTTGATATTCCTAATAAACAATTTTGAAAAGCACTTTTTT
>JALZWC010000717.1 GCA_023300255.1 Saprospiraceae bacterium
TCTTTCATCATGTGCTTACCACAGGCAGATCCTGCTCCGTGTGCTGGGTAAACGGTAAGGTCATCAGCCAATGGCATGATCTTATTTCTAAGACTATCAAATAGCATTCCTGCTAAATCTTCTTTTGTTATATCTTCCGATTTTTGAGCCAAGTCTGGTCGGCCAACATCTCCTAAAAACAAAGTGTCACCTGTGAACAGTGCATGATTTTTACCCTCTTTATCTCGCAAAAGATAGGTAGTGCTTTCTAATGTATGACCAGGCGTATGTAATACTTTGATCGTCAAATCGCCTACTTGAAAAATTTGATTATCTACTGCATTGATTGTTTCAAAAACGGTCGTCGCATTTGGCCCATAAACAATAGGTGCTCCTGTTTTTTGAGAAAGCGTTACATGTCCACTTACAAAATCTGCATGGAAATGGGTTTCAAAAATATATTTTAATTGTACCCCATCTTTTTTCATTTGATCAAGATAGGGTTGAACTTCTCTTAAAGGATCAATAATGGCGGCCTCTCCATTAGAGGTAATGTAATAGGCACCTTGAGATAAACAGCCTGTATAAATTTGTTCGATTTTCATGTCTTATTAGTTTGGATCAAATATTTTTTTAATGGATCTTCTAAAATAGTAGAAGAGTCAATTTGATTATTTGCAAAATTTACTGCCTTCTGAACGTTGATAAAAAAATGGTGGATACCAATTTTTTGCGTTAAGTTAGCTTTACTCATACCATCTCTAACAGGGCCTTTTACGCCACTAAAGAGAATCGTGATTTTTTGATTTCTATAATCTTGTACTAATTGTTCTAGCATGTCTGCCGCACTGCTATCCAAGTTATTAATACTATTAAAATTTAGGATAATCGTTTCTAATACTTTCTTTTTAAAAGCCAAGGCATCAACCCGTTCTCTAAAGAATTGACTATTGGCAAAATATAGTTGTGCATCAAAACGAATGATTAAGATGTCTGCTTGTGTGATTACTTGTTCAAATCGGTCTACATTTCTATAAAAATTGGTATTAGGTATTCTACCTAACTCTGCAATATGTGGTCTAGAAGTTCGGAAAATAATTAAGGCTAAGGATAAGACAACTCCTGTTCCGATACCTATTTGAATGCCTAAAGTGAGCGTCGCAATAAAGGTAACGATTAACATCCAAAAGTCTGATCGGTTAGAAGACCAAAGTTTTTTTGCAGCTTTGATGTCGATTAAACCATAAACGGCGACTAAAATAATTGCCGCTAAAATCACCTTTGGCAAAAAGTAAAATATAGGTGTTAAGAACAAAAGCGTCAAAACAATAAGGATAGCACTAATCACTCCTGCGAACTTTGTTTTTGCTCCAGCTTGATTATTGACTGCTGTTCGGGATAAGCCACCAGTTACAGGAAAAGCTTGAATCATTGCGGCACCAATATTAGCCATTCCTATTGCAATGAGTTCTTGATTGGGTCGGATGACATAATCTTTATGTTGAGCTTGAACCACTCCTGCTACGGAATAACTTTCCATAAAACTAATCAGCGCAATAGCAGCGGCTATAGGAATTAATGCTTTAAAAGTAGCCCAACTAAAAAGGGGTAGTGAAAATCGGGGTAGACCACTCGGTATTGCACCAATAACTTGAACGCCCTGATTAGCTAAATCAAAAGCCATGACTCCTCCAATTCCAAATGCTACTGCTAAGAGTGGTGCAGGTAGTTTCGGGGTCCAATATTTGAGCCCTTTTATTACAAAAATACCTACTAGACCAATTGCGACCGTTAACCAATGAATCTCTCCAAATTTCTCAAAGATAGAAACGACTATTTTTTGTATTTGCGTATGTCGACCTATATCAATTCCCAACAAATGATTGACCTGACTTAATCCAATAATGATGGCAGCAGCTGAAGTAAATCCACTTATCACAGGTTGGGATAAAAAATTAACTAAATTACCTAGTTTGAAGATACCAAGTGCTACTTGCATTAGCCCGACCAAAAATGCTAAGCTTACAGCCAATGCGAGGTAATTACTGCTATCTCCATTAGCTACCAATCCGATACCCGCTGCGGTGAGTAAAGAAACCATTGCAGCTGGTCCGACTGCTAGTTGTCGAGACGTACCCAACAGTGCATAAATAACTAAAGGCAAAGTAGCAGCATATAGTCCATGTATCGGTGGTAAACCTGCAATCATTGCATAGGCCATCCCTTGAGGAATTAGCATAACACCAACCGTTATTCCAGCCCTTACATCTCCTGATAGGAGTTGTTTATTATAGCTTTTAAACCAACTTAATACGGGGATGGATATGCGGTCTACCATTATAAAATAGATATTTGATTTCTACTCATTTCAATCTTCCCTAAATTCGTCATTTTTTTCAATAATCTAGAAACGGCCTCTCTAGTAACATTCAAATCATCAGCAATTTGTTGATGGGTAATGGAGATTGTCGTATTATTAGTAGCTCTAACCATGGCTTTCAGGTACAACTCCAATCGTTGATCTAATCCTTTAAAAGCAATATTGTCTATAAATTTTACCAAGTCCAACATTTTGGTATCATAGGTTTTCATTACAAAATTTTTCCAACTTTGATATTTTGACATCCAACTATCTACTTGTTTGATAGGTAGGCCAATAATAATGGTGTCCTCTATTGCTTCTGTCCGAATCGCACTCTTTTTATT
>JALZWC010000718.1 GCA_023300255.1 Saprospiraceae bacterium
TAGGAAGCCAAAAAACTAGTGCATAGTAGGGCTACGGACTCTTTTTTTGGCTTTCTAAGACTGGAAAAGGGCAAGCCAAGTTGAGACAGTTATTATTTCATCGTTCCTTATCTTTTCAAGATTTTAATATCTTTTCAATTTTATTTAATTCAGTTTTCGAGAAAGATAAATTCTCAACCGTTCTCACATTATCAATCATTTGTTTGGGACTACTCACTCCTACCAATACCGAAGTGATTCGCTTATCTTTTAGTAACCAAGCAATTGCTAATTGCGCTAGGCTTTGTCCTCTTTTTTCTGCTATATCATTTAACTGATGTACTTTATTAATTACTTCTTGGGTAATATTTCCTTTTTGAAGATACCTTCCATCTTTGACTGCTCTAGATTCTTTTGGGAAACCTTTCAAATATTTATTTGTCAAGACACCTTGTGCTAATGGGGAGAATGCTATCGCTCCCGTTCCTTGTGTTTCCAATTCTTTTAACAATCCTCCTTCCACCCATCTATCCATCATATTATAACGAGGCTGATGAATCAATAACTTGGTACCCATTTGTTGCAAAATCTTAGCTGCTTGCTTAGTTAGCTTAGCGGGGTAATTGGAAACGCCTACATAGAGTGCTTTCCCTTGCTGGACGATGTCATGCAATGCTTTCATCGTCTCTTCTAATGGTGTTTCTGGATCAGGCCGATGATGATAAAATATATCAACATAATCCAATCCCATTCTTGTTAGGCTTTGATTCAGACTAGCCATTAAATATTTTCGAGAACCAAAATCTCCATATGGCCCAGGCCACATATCATAACCTGCTTTACTCGAAATAATTAATTCATCTCGGTAAGGGAGAAAGTCTTTTTTTAATATTCGGCCAAAATTTTCTTCCGCTGCACCATAAGGAGGGCCATAATTATTTGCCAAATCAAAATGTGTCACCCCATAATCAAAAGCCGTTCTCAAAATTTTTCTAGCATTCGTAAAGTCATCATCATGTCCGAAATTATGCCATAGTCCAATTGAAATAGCAGGTAATAAAATTCCACTTTTACCACAACGTCGATAAATCATTTTATCATAACGGGTAGAAATTGCTTCGTAATTTTCAATAGCTTGATTATTAAAACTCATGTACTTTTTTAGTTAGTTTTTATTTTTCGTTTATAATGAACTTGTACCATCTGATCTAAAAATACTTCCGACTTTATATATTCAAACTTCATTGACTCTGACAAATTTCCAAATAATGAAAAGCCACCTCCTAATAATATCGGAACGGTTGTAATCCTTAATTCGTCAATTAAATCTTCCTTCAGAAAATTCTGAATAGTTGTACCTCCATCAATATATAGTCTAAAGAATCCTTTTCTATGAATTGTATGCAGTATTCCTTTAGGAGTTCCTTCTAATAGCGTTACTTTGTCAATTAGCTTCTTCGGAATTTCTTTAATTGTTCTGCTCAATACAAAGACTGGTTTTTGATATGGCCAATCACCTCCAAACCCACAAACTGTTTCGAAGGTGGTTCTTCCCATAACAATTGCATCTATTTCCTCCATCAACTCCTTGTATCCCATACTTTGCTTATTTGGATTCGGGATCATTTCTAACCAGTCTAATTCTCCTTTTTTTCCAGCAATATACCCATCTATACTTGTTGCGATAAATACAATATTCTTATGATTCATTCTTTTTTGTTATATACTTTTTTAAATCAGAAGTAAGAATATCATTTAATTCTTTTTGATTTAGAAAATGACTCTCCGTAAAAACAAAACCAAATATAGGATACTTATTGATATCTAATGATCTTATTAAGACTGGGTTTTCGAAATCATTAGCAAGCTCACTATAATTAAATTTTGAAATATTAGAGGGGTCGATTCCAGAATTATTATCTAAAACAACAATACTCATTTTCTTACTTTCTTTACCTTTAAATATAGTTTCCCAGTTTGGAATTTTGTTTTCAAAAAAGCATTTATAAGAATTAAACCCTAAAGTTATTCCTAACAAATCACCTGTAGTACACCACCCACCAAATCTTAATGGGTTTATTTCAATAGGTACTATTTTTCCATTGTCATCTATTCTTATTTCCGCGTGGGCGGGAAAATTCTTTAGATTTAACTGCTTTCCAATTTTACTTAAAAATAATTCAATACCAATTTTATGCGTTGTAATTATTTCTTTTGAGGTAGAATAAACTCTATCACTTGTATCTTTACCAGAAGAAAAAAGGTGGTGTAAAATATTTAATAGTACAACGTTTCCATTATTATCGTAATAATAATCTATTGCGAACTCTTCTCCATTAATAAATTCTTCGATAATAAAAGTAGTGGTATCTAAGACATTTTTTGGAAATATACTTTTAAGATTTTCAGCATTCAATTCACTTTTAGCTTTCAACCAATCTTCTTCATCTTTTACAATATGGACGCCAATACTAAAAAAACCAACACTGGGTTTTATCACAAATGGAAAAGAAATATCTTCTAAAGATAAGTTGTGAATATCTTCTAATTTCAATTGTCTAAAATAAAAATCAGGGAATAGATCTTTAATGAGTGCTCTAAATTTCGCTTTATTTTTTAAAGATTTTATTTGTTGGGCTAATTCACTTTCTCCAAGATGCTGCTCTATCCAAACCAATGCATTCTCTGAATTAGCATATAATGG
>JALZWC010000719.1 GCA_023300255.1 Saprospiraceae bacterium
TATATGATGTAAGATTTGCACACATAGTCCAAATCTTCGTATAAAATCAACTGGCAACTGGTAATTACCTATGAAAAATCGCCTAAAAATAGAACCAATTACCCCTGCCAACGGGGCGACATATCACAGCATAGGGTGAAGCCCTATGAAAATAGGGTATAAGCATTTATTAAGCCCTGAAAGGGCGACATATACTAACGTGAGTTTTGGATAAGTGCAAGGTCTGGAAGACGGACTCTGTTTGTAGAAAACTACGTTGACAAATTTGTCGAAGTTTCTACGATTTTAAACAACTTCCTAATTTAAAAGAGGACATTACAAAATGTAATGCCTCAAATTAAATTATTCCTAAACATTTAATTGTTACCTAATGGTGTTTTAGGACAATTGGAATTAACTAAACGATCTCATATTATCTGTTAATCTGAATATATCCAGATTGTTTGTTGCCATATCCATCCATAAACAAATAGAAATAAACTCCGTCTGCTAAAGGATTTGATTTATACCGACCATCCCAGTCATTTTGATAGCCTTTTTGTTGGTAAATCAAGGTTCCCCAACGATTGAATACTTGCAGCGTGCTATTAGGATATTCTTCCACGCCTTCTATTTTGAAATAATCATTGATACCATCTCCATTAGGAGAGAATCCACTGTATACAGATAATGGTTTACAAGCTACTTTTACCAATACATCTGCTACATCGCATCCATATTCATTGCAGATCTTATAACTAAATTTATCTCCAAGTTCTGTATCGCAGTAATCTTCATTTGGCTGATAATTAATAGATAGATCCTCACTGATCTGTACTTGCCCTTTAGTTGGCTGAGTAATAATTTCTATGCTTTGAACAAGCCCTAAAGACCGATCATTCGCACTTACATCGATTATTATAGTTTCATTAACATTGGTCGTCACTTCGTCTGTATCAGCATCTGGTTTCAGTTCATTGGTAATTGGAGCTGGACACGTAGCAAGTACAACTAAAGTATCTGTACATCCAGTTGCTATATGCGTAACGATCAATTCGTGTTCGCCAAGGCCAATAAATAATGCGGTAGTTGTTCCTGTTAAAGAACAAAATCCACCATCTCCTTGAAAAGGAACACCATTATGTAAGTAAGTATATTCAGCTGCAGTGAGTAATGGAAATTCTAAACAAACTTCAATTAACTCTTCGCAATCGTTTAAGACTCTATCAATGCTTTCTTCCATAAATAACTCCCCACAAACGAATTCGTTTGGACAAGTAACGGTGATGGAAGCTTGCGTTTTACAGCCTGTTTCTTTCAACATAATCTCTACTTCATTGGTGCCAACAGGTAAAATTATGATCGTCTCTGAAGGACTTATATTTGTATTTAAATCCAACATTGCGGTGGCACTAGAGGCTACTTGTTCAATGCTCATGGTACTATACTTTATTGCTGGATGACCACCTGTTATTGTTAGCGTGCTTTCATCTGCTGCCCAATTTCCTTTTGGATCTATACTATTCATCAAGCTGATTAATTCTTCAATAGTTTGAAAAGACCCACCATGATCATTTCCATCAACAATCCATTGATTTAAGTTGTATGGACCATTATTTCCTCGATCAGGTATGGTGAAATAGGTATAAGCAAAAGAGTAATTTAATTGACAATTTTTGAAAGCATCTTCCGCTTGTTCGACTCCATTTATTTTGAAAACATAATCTGAAATAGAAGCACTTTCAATAGGCAAACAAAGCTCTCCTGATAATTGACAATCTGATAATTCAATAGTCATTGGTATAGTTGGTAAAATACCATCTGGACAAGATCTACCGTTCGTACAATTTGGATCAACATTTACGACAACCTCATCTACAGAGGTACATCCAGCTTGATCGGATACTGTTACAAAATAAGTAGTTGTCTGAGCTGGGCTAGCCACAGGGGTACCAATATTTACATTAGAGAGACCAGTGCTAGGACTCCAACGATAGGCAGATCCAGTGGTAACTGTTAAGGTAACATTTGCTCCTTGACAGATGAACTTATCTTCGCAAGCTACAGCAGGAAAAGAACTACCTACTTTGACCTCTACGCAATCGGTATCTGTACAACCATCTAAATCTGTAACGCTTACACAATAGACTGTGGTAGCAGATGGACTGGCTATCGGGTTCGCTACATTGGCATTGCTTAATCCTGTAGTAGGACTCCATCTATAGGTATTACCACCAGTAGCATTAAGTTGTACTGGACTTCCACAAGTAGAAACATCTGGTCCAGCGAAGGCTTGTGCTTCATTCACATAAACGATTACCTTGTCTGTTCCTGTACAACCATTAGTATCTGTCAATGTAACGGTGTATTCAGTGGTGGATAATGGTCTAGCTATTGGCGCACCAACATTAGGATGAGATAAACTAATGTCTGGACTCCATTCGTAAGAAGCACCTGTAGTCACATTTAATCTAATACTTCCTCCTTTACAAACAAATTTATCTTCACAAGCCACTACAAAAGCAGCTGTGGTGCAAGGTTGAGGGCTTGCTTCTGTAGAGCATTCTGAGGAAACAAATACCGTTACTTCATCTGTTCCCATACATCCATTGATATCTGTAACAGTGACAGAATAGGTGGTAGTAGTAGATGGATTGGCAAATGGAACGCCACTAAAAGGATTAGACAAATTATTAACTGGCAACCATTGATAAGTAAGACCTGTTGTTACGGTTAATTGTGTGGTTTCGCCTGGACAAATAGTTTTGTCTTCACAGGCAACTACGGTAGAATTACCATTACAAGGACTAGGAGTTACTCCACAATTATCTACAAATACTGTTACTTGATCTGTATCTACACAGCCATTAAGATCTACTACATTTACGGTATAGATGGTCGTTACGACAGGAGTAGCAATTGGTGATTCTGAAAAAGGATTATTCAAGGAGTTAGAAGGGGACCATGACCAAGCACTACCACCATTCACTACTAATTGCGTTTCTTCTCCAATACAAATATTTTTATCGGGACAAGCCACTGCATTTACGACGGAGTTACAATTACCAGGGACACTATTATCATCACTTCCTCCATTACAATCTATAACCGTGACCGTGACACATTCTCTTTTACCACAATCTTCTACAATTATGTATGCGCAGTACGTAATGGTTGAAGTGGGGCTAGCAATAGGAGTTGCACTATTAGGATTACTTAGACCAGTCGTAGGAGTCCAAGAATAGGCATCACCTCCGGTTGCAGTCAAAGGCGTATTTTCTCCTTCACAAATAGTGACATCATTACTAATAGTACTCTGAATTTTTTTAGTAAATATAGACACACAATCTTGGGAAGTACAGCCGTTGACATCTGTTACTGTTACACAATAAGTACTAGTCACAGTAGGGGTCAGGGTAGGGTTCGCAATATTAGGATTATTTAAACCAGTAGTAGGACTCCATTGGTAATTGATTCCGCCACTAGCATTTAACTGCGTACTATTTCCTAGACAAACCCCTATATCTGCGCCAGCATTAGCCGTGGTACCAGAACCAATTGATACATTGACGCAATCTACTCCAGTACAACCACCATTGTCTGTAATGGTTACGCAATAGGTGGTAGGCGTAGAAACATTGACCGTAGGGTTTGCAATATTAGGATTACTCAAACCAGTCGATGGCGACCAGCGATAGGTACTGCCACCACTAGCATTTAAATTGGCGGTAGAACCATTACAAATATTTATATCCTTACCTGCATTAGCATTTAAACTGCCATTGATATTTACTGTTACACAATCTACTCCGATACAACCACCATTGTCTGTAACGGTTACACAATAGGTAGTAGGCGTAGAAACATTGACCGTAGGGTTTGCAATATTGGGATTGCTCAAACCAGTGGATGGCGACCAACGATAGATGCTACCACCACTAGCATTTAGCGTAGCAGTAGAACCATTACAAATGCTTATATCACTACCTGCACTTGGAAAAAGATTATTCCCCACGGAGACCCTTACACAATCTGATGCAGCACAACCATTGACATCTGTAACGGTAACGCAATAGGTAGTAGAAGAAGTTGCTGTTACAGTAGGGTTAGCAATATTAGAATTACTTAAACCTGATGTAGGAGACCAACGATAAGTGCTTCCTCCACTAGCATTTAGGGTGGTAGAAGCACCACTACAAAGGTTGAGATCATTACCTGCATTGGCCGTTAAACCACCATTGATATTGACCGTCACACAATCAATGCCTGCACACTTTCCGTTATCCGTAACGGTAACACAATAGGTGGTAGGAACAGAAATGTTGACGGTTGGATTGGCAATATTGGGGTTGCTCAGTCCAGCTGTAGGAGACCAACTAAAACCGCTACCACCAGTAGCATTTAAATTGATATTATTTCCATTACAAGTATTTATATCGTTTCCTGCATTTGCAGTAACTACTTCACTTACATTAACTTGAACACAATCTGTTTTTGAACAACCGCCGTTCGATATATTTACGCAATAAATAGTGGTCACACTAGGATTAGCAATGGGGTTAGAAATATTCGGATTACTTAATCCAGCAGTTGGCGTCCAGGAATAAGAAGTGCCACCACCACTAGCAGATAACTGTGTAGAGGTGCCTCTACAAATAGTTTTATCATTGCCTGCATTAATGTTAATGTTATTCCTGATGGAAACATTTACACAATCGGTTCCTATACAGCCATTGCCATCCGTAACGGTAACGCAATAGGTAGCAGAAGAAGTTGCAGTCACTGTAGGATTGGCAATATTAGAATTACTTAAACCTGATGAAGGTGACCAACGATAGGTGCTACCTCCACTAGCATTTAGTGTGGCAGACGCACCACTACAAAGGTTGATATCATTACCTGCATTGGCCGTTATACCATTATTGATATTGACCGTCACACAATCGACTCCTGCACACTTTCCATTATCCGTAATGGTAACGCAATAGGTGGTAGGAACAGAAACATTGACGGTAGGATTAGCGATATTTGGATTGCTTAATCCTGTTGTAGGAGACCAGCTAAAACCGTTACCACCACTTGCATTCAAATTGGTACTACTTCCATTACAAGTACTTATATCGTTACCTGCATTTGCAGTAACTACATCGCTTACATTAATTTGAACGCAGTCTACTTTTGAACAACCGCCGTTCGATACATTTACACAATAAATAGTAGTCACACTAGGACTCGCAATAGGGTTTGCAATATTCGGATTACTTAACCCAGTAGTTGGCGTCCAAGAATAAGAGCTGCCACCACTAGCAAATAATGGAGTAGAGGTGCCTCTACAAATAGTTTTATCAATACCTGCATTTACGTTAACATTATTCCCAATAGAAACATTCACACAATCCGTTCCACTACAACCGCTATTGTCCGTTACTGTAACACAATAGGTGGTAGGAATAGAAACATTTACGGTAGGATTCGCCACATTTGGATTACTTAGTCCAGTAGTTGGCGTCCAGCGATAAGTACTTCCTCCACTGGCATTAAGCGAAGCAGAAGCACCACTACAGGTGTTGATGTCACTGCCTGCATTAGCAGTTAAGTTATTACTTACGTTTATCGTAATACAGTCTACACTTGAACATTTTTCATTATCCATGACGGTAACACAAAAGGTTGTTGGTACCGTGATATTGGCAGTAGGATTCGCGACATTTGGATTGCTTAGCCCCGTAGTAGGGAACCAACGATAGCTAGTTCCTCCGCTAGCATTTAAGCTAGCAAGTGATCCCGTACAAACACGTTGATCACTTCCTGCGTTCGCAACTACAGTTGTTCCTATATTGACGTTGACACAATCTGTTCCAATACAACCATTACTATCTGTAATGGTAACACAGTAGGTAGTCGGTGTAGTAACATTTACGATAGGGTTTGAAATATTAGCATTACTTAATCCAAGACTAGGCGACCAGCGATAAGCACTTCCACCACTAGCATTCAACTGAGCGGAAGAACCATTACAAATACTTACATCATTACCTGCACTAGCTGTCATAAAATTGCCAATATTGACATTGACGCAATCCGTTCCAGTACAACCATTACTATCTGTAACGGTAACACAGTAGGTAGTCGATGTGTTAATACTTACGATAGGGTTTGAGATATTAGCATTGCTTAATCCAATACTAGGCGACCAACGATAAGTACTTCCGCCACTAGCATTCAACTGAGCAGAAGAACTACTACAAAGACTCACATCGTTACCTGCACTAGCCGCAATAGAATTGCCAATACTGACATTGACACAATCCGTTCCAGTACAACCATTATTATCCGTAACGGTAACACAATAAGTAGTCGGTGTAGTAACATTTACTGTAGGGTTAGGAATATTAGGATTGCTTAATCCTGTGCTAGGCGCCCAGCGATAAATACTTCCTCCACTTGCAGTCAACGAAGCAGAAGAACCACTACAAACACTGACATCATTTCCTGCATTCACATTGATAGAATTACTAACTAGAATCCTCACACAGTCTGTTCCAGTACAGCCATTATTATCCGTAACAGTAACACAATAAGTAGTATTTGTAGTTGGACTGCTAATTGGATTAGCCATACTTGGATTACTTAATCCTATACTTGGACTCCATTGATAAGTATTTCCTCCCGAAGCGGAAAGTTGTGTGGAATTGCCAGTACAAATATTTTGATCTGGGCCAGCATTAGCCGTTAAGGAATTGCCCACATTAATGGTTACACAATCCGTTCCTGTACAGTTACTGTCATCAGAGATGGTCACACAGTAAGTCGTCGTAACAGGTGGAGAAACAGTAGGGTTTTGACTATTAGCATTTGATAAACCAGTGGAAGGTCCCCATTGATAAGTCGTACCTCCTGAGGCAGATAACTGAGTAGCTGCCCCCGTACATATATTTTGATCTGAACCTGCATTCGCTGCCAAAGAGCTACCAATATTTACCTGTACACAATCTACACTTGTACATCCTTTTGCAGAGGTGACGGTTACGCAATAACTAGTAGAAGAATTTGGACTTGCAATAGGGTTACTGATATTTGAATTATTCAATCCTACAGATGGACTCCACTGATAAGACACCCCACCAGAAGCAACTAATGAGGTAGTTCCATTAGCACAAATTGTTACGTCATTACCTGCATTGGCAGTGATACCATTTTCGATAATTACATTCACACAATCACTTGCTTCACAACCAGAATTATCAGTGACAGTGACACAATAAGTAGTGGTGGTACTAGCAGTAACAATTGGGTTACTACTATTCACATTGCTTAAACCAAGCGAAGGACTCCATCTATAAGTAGTCCCACCTGAAGCAGTTAACTGACTTGTATTGCCGCTACAAAGTGTAATGTCACTTCCTGCATTTGCTACTATAGTACCCTCTACAATTATGTTTACACAATCAGTTGCAACACATCCTTTATTATCAGTGATCGTTACACAGTAGGTCGTAGTAGCAGTTGGGGTTGCCACTGGATTAGGAACGGTAGCATTGGTTAAACCAGTACTTGGACTCCATTTGTAAGTACTACCGCCACTAGCATTAAGTACTACATTTTCCCCGCTACAAATAGTTTGGTCTTGCCCAGCGTTTGCTATCAAACCATTTTCAACAATGACTTGAACACAATCTGTATCTGTACAGCCATTGCTATCTGTAGCAGTGACGCAATAAGTAGTGGTAGTAGAAGGGGACGCAATTGGATTACCTATAGAAGCGCTACTTAAATTATTAGTAGGACTCCATTTATAAGTGCTACCACCTGTTGCAAATAATTGAGTTGACTGATCCTTACAGGTAGTTACATCCTGACCTGCATTCGCAGCAACAGCAGAATTTACACTTACTAGCACACATTTCTGTTCCGTACATCCAAAAGCATTCGTTATGGTTACACAATAGTCCGTACTAGTAATTGGGGAGGCAGTTGGATTAGAAATGCTTGAGCTGCTTAATCCAGTACTTGGACTCCAAATATAACTGCTACCACCTGTTACACTTAGTCCAGTAGATTGTCCAGCACAAATCGTCGTATTATTATTGATGAAAGTAGAAATTCCGTTTACGGTTACTGTTAGGCAATCTGTGGACGTACATCCATTATTATCCGTGACAATTACGCAATAATCAGTAGTAGTACTTGGAGAAACAATTGGATTGGAGATAGTTGTATTTGTAATATTTGTAGTTGGACTCCATTGGTAACTGATACCTCCTGTAGCATTTAATTGTGCCGTATTGCCAGCGCACATTTCTTGATCATTTCCTGCACTAACCACTGGTTGAGGTAATACGGTTACGGTCATACAATCTGATGCGGTACAACCTTGTGTATCTGTAAGTGTTACACAATATTCTGTTGTGCTTGTAGGATTAGCAATTGCACTTTTTATAGTACCGTTGACAATGGTTCCTACTGGTCCCCATTGAAAAACACCTTCGCCGTTAGCAACTCCTAAGGTAGCTGATTCTCCTTCACAAATACTGATGTCACTAATGGTTTGAATGACAGGCGGAGCGGCTACATAAACGGTAACATCACTAGTCGCTGAGCAGCTAGTATTGTTTCTAATAATTACGGTATAAGTCGTTGTTGAAGTAGGGCAAACGACAGGACTAAAAAACGTCGGATCGTCTATAGTATTAGTAGGAGACCAGGTATAAGAATCACCTCCTTGAGCTTGTAATCGAACACATTCTCCAACGCAAACGGTATCTTGCATTGTTCTTACAAGTGGCCAAATCATTGGGTCAACAATGGCATTCGTTATTAGTGTAGTGTTCGTGCCATCAGTATGATTTAGGGTCAATGATACTTGATAAGTACCATGCTCTTGATAGATATAACTTGGATTTTTTTGAGTAGAAGTGCCAATGCCATC
>JALZWC010000720.1 GCA_023300255.1 Saprospiraceae bacterium
AAAAACAGTTAATCTAACAAAAATCTATCGTTCCGATGAAGTAGAAACTACAGCCTTGAACGAAGTAAACATCGAAATCAAAGAAGGAGAATTTGTCTCTGTAATGGGCCCTTCTGGATGCGGAAAATCAACGCTACTAAATGTATTGGGCATGATAGATAGCCCAACTGGCGGCGATTACTTATTTAATGGCCAAGAGGTAGGACGCTTATCTGAAAGTAAGCGATCAGATGTACGGAAACATAACCTCGGTTTCGTTTTCCAAAGTTTTAATTTAATTGATGAATTGACGGTATTTGAAAATGTAGAATTACCAATGCTCTACACAAAGGTGCCTTCTGGAGAACGTAAAACTAGAGTGAATGAATTATTAGAGGGCATGAACATTATGCATCGCCGCAATCACTTTCCACAACAGTTATCAGGTGGACAGCAGCAGCGGGTAGCAGTAGCAAGAGCAGTTGTTAATAAACCTCGATTGATTCTTGCTGATGAACCTACTGGTAATTTGGATAGCTCGAATGGGGATGAAGTGATGAAAATATTATCGGAATTAAACTCGACTGGTACAACTATTTTGATGGTGACCCACTCTCAATATTGTGCAGAATTCGGGAATCGAATTATTAGAATGTTGGATGGGAAAGTGGTCGTGGAGAATGTGGTGAAGCAGTATCTGTAGTTGTACTTGGTAGTGAACGTGAGTATGGGCTAAGGAAAAGGTCTGGAAGACCGTAACTGTTTGTAGAAAAAAAGATGATCTCTCCTATCTCAAAGGTCTGGAAGACCGATCCTGTTAAAAATGTATAAATGGGACCGGTCTTCCAGACCTTAATCAACCATTTAAACATGTTTTCTACAAACAGGATAATCTATTGAAACCCAAAAGCTAATACCTAAAACTCACATTTGCGAGACAAAATTTTTGCGTCTTTAAAATAATTAGCTATGTTCAAAAATTACGTTAAAATCGCTTGGAGAAGTTTATTTAAACAAAAAATATATTCTGCGATCAATGTAACGGGAATGACCATTGGGATGACCTGTTTTATTTTATTAGCATTGTATATTCAATATGAATTGAGTTATGATAAACAACATGAAAAAGGGGATCGTATTTATCGAATAGCAGAAGATATGCCGGGCTATATTTTTAAAGGAACTAGTGAATTTGCTTGTTCTTCCATTCCTGTGGCATTATCTGCAAAAACGGACATACCTGAGGTAGAATCGGTGACCATATTGAGAACTACTTTTGATTTGTTTAAAAAAGACGGGCAAGTATTTAGTGAACAAGGACTTTATACGGATACTTCCTTTTTTGATGTTTTTAGTTTTCCCGTTATAGAAGGCGATCCTAAATCTGCCTTAAAAGACAAAAATGCCATTATTTTAACTGCTAAAATGGCTAAGCAATTTTTTGGAAATAATTCCCCTATAGGAAAAGAGATGGAAGGACGAGATGAAAAAATGATGACTGTAAAAGCCGTAATTGAGGATGTACCAGATAATCATCATTTTAAATTCAACTACTTGACTTCCCTTGACAATAGTTCATGGTATGTAAACGATAAAAAAAACTGGAGATGGTCGGCTAGTAATTACTGGTCTTATATCCTCTTAAAAGAAGGAGCGAATTTTCAAAAGGTAGAAACTGCCATGATACCTTTTGGCGAAAAAGCTGCCGCAGAATTGGTCACTTATAATCTTTCTATTAAGCCTCGATGGTTTCTTCAACCCTTGACAGACATTCATTTACATTCTCGTATGAATTATGAATTGGAAGCCAATAGTGATATCCGTTATCTTAAGCTTTCTGTTTCCATTGCCTTTATCATTTTATGCTTGGCTTTGATTAATTATATGAACCTGGCAACTGCTCGGTCTTCAAAGCGAGCAAAAGAGGTAGGCGTGCGAAAAGTATTAGGTGCAAAAAAAGGACAATTAGTGTCTCAATTTATGGCAGAATCCCTTTTGTTGACGCTGTTTAGTTTTGGATTGGCGATCGGATTAGCAGGGCTTTTATTACCATTCTTTAATCAATTAATGGGCTTGGAAATTCCATTTCAATTATCTAACAATAATTTGTTTTTAATAGGTATGGGGACAGTTGCACTACTATTAGGTGGACTTTCAGGACTTTATCCAGCCGTTTTATCTTCAGCGATTGCGCCAATTAATGCCTTAAAAGGTAGTTGGTTTAAAAATCGGAAAGATGGCGCGTTTTTACGAAATCTTTTGGTGGTAGGGCAGTTTACAGCGGCTATTGTTTTAGCAACGAGTAGTGTGGTGATTTATCAACAATTGCAGTTTATTCAAAATAAAAAACTAGGCTATACCAGAGACCAAATTGTATATATTCCTTATCAACAACAACCTGTTTTTGATAAGTCTAATACGATCCGAACGGAATTGATAAAACATCCAAAAATTGATAAAGTGACCATCCCACTCATGCTACCTATAGATAATATAGGGCAAGTAATTGAACATGAATGGGATGGTAATACAACAAAAGAAGAGCTATTGATTTATAATAATTTTGTGGATTATGATTTTTTAGATTTATTTGAGATAGACTTATTGACTGGACGGAATTTTTCACCAGCATTTCCTACGGACTCTACTAGTGGTTATATTTTGAATGAATCAGCAGTTAAAAGACTAGGTTGGGATAACGCATCTGCAATAGGTAAATCCTTTATTAATGGAAAAGTCATTGGAGTAATAAAAGATTTCCATTTTCTACGGTTGGATTTAGCTATTGAACCTTTGTATTTAAAATTTATTGATAAACGGACGACTTCTTATATTGGCAATATTGTGCTGAAAATGAATATGGAGGATGCTGAAAATACAATAGCCTATATTCAAAATACCTTAAAAAAAGTCTTGCCAGAATTACCTTTTGAACATCGCTATCTGGATGAATCTTTTAACCAATTATATGAATCTGAAAAACGATTTGGGACGGCTTTTAATATTTTTACTTTAATTGCTTTGTTTCTTGCTTGCATTGGTTTGTTTGGTTTAGTTACACATCAGGTACTACAACGCACTAAAGAGATTGGTATTCGGAAAGTATTGGGGGCATCTATTACGAATATTGTTAGTTTGATTTCTAAGGATTTTCTGAAATTAGTGATTTTATCTTCCCTAATAGCCGCACCTTTAGCTTGGTGGAGTATGAACACTTGGCTACAAGATTTCGCTTACCGTATTGAGCTAAATTGGTGGGTTTTCATATTTGTTGGATTAGTGGCCATTTTGATTGCTGCTTTAACCATTGGTTCGCAGTCTTTGAAAGCTGCGTTGGCAAATCCTGTAGAGGCTATAAATAATGATTGATAAAATTTTCTCACCCTTTAAATAATTAGCTATGTCTTGTAGTACAACGATTAAAGAGCATTCTCAATTATCAATTAATTAAAATAAAACATGATACAACTAAAAAACATAGAACGCTATTATCGCTCAGGCTTACAAAAATCTTGGGTACTACGAGACATTAACTTAAATATAAAACAAGGAGAATTTCTAAC
>JALZWC010000721.1 GCA_023300255.1 Saprospiraceae bacterium
AAAAGACCGAAGCCTTGCATCGCTTTACTAGCTTGTTGCAAAGTGAGCCCATAGCCTTGGGATCGAGCATCGAAGCTGGTATCCCGCTCATAAAGCGTAAAAGGAATTCCGCGATGCAAACAAGCTACGGCCAAGGCCATTCCTCCGATGCCTCCACCAATAATAGCGACTTGTGGGTAGTTTTCTTTATCTGCTATAGGATGGTTATCAGAAGGAATCAAACCAGATCCGTTGCAGTTTAAGCATAAAACCAGATTGGGTTTAGGGCGAACTGGAGCCGTCCCTTCGCCCTTTGTTTTTTCAAATTGCTCTACTGCTCGCTGATAACGTAGTCGTACTTTTTTGCGTAACCTGCGGCTTTTTTTTCCGCGTCCATGACATTCCAGACAAATAGTCCAACTAGCCTTTTCCATTTTTTTACTTCTGCTTTAAATTACTGATTATAACAGATTGCGGTGAAGGCAATATATTTCACGCAGAAGGCGCAAAACACGCAGAAAGAGTCGTGCTATTCTGCGTTTTTCAGCGGCTTCTGCGTGAAAAAATAGGTAACAATGCAAAACGTTATAATCAGTTAAATTACAATATATGCTTTTATTCTAATTTTAATATTTTTTCTGTTTCCCATTTATCATTGATGTAATAAACCAAGTGATATAATCCATCCTGATAAGGAGATAGATCGATTCTATTTGTAGTTGTAGATATTTCTTTAACTACTGTTCCTTCATTATTGGTTACATATAATTTTTCGATGTTTAAATTATCCTTTACATATAACATATTTGAAAAAGGATTTGGAAAGAATACTACCTTTTTTCGGTTTTGAATTTCAGCTATATCTGTCGAAACCATATTATCCAATTTCAATAAATATAAATTTCTTCCTACATCATTGCTAGACCAATATTCATCTGTTATATAAAGCTCCGTGTTATTTCTGAAACAAATACCTTCTTTCTGTGTCGAATGTCCAAGGTTGATTTGTTCTACATTTCCCTCGAAAAAGTTGTCGTTATCAAATTCAGTAAAAATCCAAACTTTATTACTGCTTAGTAAAGCTAGGCGTTTATTGTCAGGTGAAATATCAGCCGCTGTAACCCAATAATCGAAAAGTGCCTGTTCATCCTCCATTGGTTCTCCTGTTAAAAAACTTCCCAATTTGACAGCAACGTAATCTCCTGCTTGATCAGGAATCTTATAGAGATTCGTTGCCATTGGCAGGTTTCGATGCTTAGTAAATAAATAGATATAACCTTGGTACCAAATCATAGCCTCACAGTCAAACCTTAGTTCATTTGGAGGAAAGGATGTTTGATCTTCATATCTAAAGGAGATTACTTCCGGTTCAATATCAGGGGAATTAAATGGCAAAGAGACCTTATATATTTTGAGGTTTGTTCTGGCGTTTGCATTGTTACCAAATTCCCCTATATATAGATTGCCTTCCTCATCTTTGGTAAGTTCTTCCCAATCAACATTGGTTCCTGGGGAAATTGTTACGGTACTGACTAAATTCCCAAGTGTATCACATTGATATAATTCAGCCGCTCCTCCAGAGTCATTAAATGACCAAATTTCATTCTCCCCAGTAATTTCAATTCCAGAACTTTCATTGATAATTTCTGGTAATCTTGTTACTACCCTAAGATCCTGAGCGTTTAGTGCATGAAAAGAAAGGGTGAAAGTAAATAATAGAGATAATTTGAAGACTAGATATATTATATGCATTTGTTAGGTATGTCGTCCCTTTATAGATTTTCGGCACACATATAGGCTATTGAATACATAGGTATTGTGTGTGCTCGAATATAGATTGTCAGCTTGAAGGTACAATATAGCACAACTCAGAGAGTTGTGTTACAGTCCTACCTTGGCAAGTGTAACACAACTCTCTGAGTTGTGAAGCCTTTCCAATAGTAGTTAAATTTTACCACTTTATTAGCTGAAGCTCTATATACACCTATCATTTTAGGGAGATGAAAGGTTTCTTATTACGCTGATAAGAGCGCAATTATTGAGCCGTAAGAGTGGATTGGACGACGAATAATCTGAAAGAAGCGAAACTACAAATGTCGAAATGCACGAATAGTTGAATTACTATAAAGTATGGGATACTTTATAAACAGAAGGAAGAGATATAGTAGCGTTAATCATAGTCTTTATTCTCTTATTCGGAATTACTTTGACTTTCTTCTTTTTGTTCCTCCGCCTTACTTTTTAGCATATTATAAGGAATAAAACAAAGGGCTATAGACATAACTGCACTGATTATAACTATTACAATTGAATTTCCTGTAACTAGTTGAAGTATAAGAGAGGGTACGATTGCCAAAAAGATGGCAGCTAAAATATAAGGTGTCGCTGAAATTCCAATTTGCTTTGCTTTTTCATGAATCATAACACATGCCATAACTAAAACTATTAATCCTATCATGTTTTAAATTTTAATTTATATGAGTGTAGAACAAAGTTGGGGTAGCATCCCTACCTCATTTTTTCAAAAATATCCGATGGTATTTTAATTGATTTTTTGCTTTTCAACTTATGGCTATATCCAGCGCCTCTGTGAGATATGAACAGATATGCTCTGATCATATAACTAGTGATAGTTTAGTTGAGTTCTTATTTCGCTTTCCTCAATTATAATGAATTGTAATTGACATTCTGCTACTTACAGTTATACCCGCACTTTTTGCAGGCACCCAGATTGATTCATTAATGAATTTCTCAACTCTTTTATCGAATAATTCTTTATGAACATTATTTTTAGTGTTTTGAAATTTAGTTTCTATATGAATGATTTCTGTTAAACCGTTTTTATGAATTATGATTTCTGCAGAAGTGTAAGAGTAGAATTTTTCATTCTTATTTATATACTTATCAGGATATTGGAAATCATTGAAAAAATCTTTTTTGTAAGCTTCCCGATAATTGCTATAGCTATGTTCCAGCTGATACCTAGATGTAGTGTCGCATTCTTCGTATGTATAGATTTTATTAGGATGATTCTTTACATAGTTTAATTCGGCGATGTTTCTTAAAGAGTCTATAAAATTTGCCCCGTGCTTTGATTTAATTGCGTCATTCATTAGTTTTTCAAAGCAGTTGTGTAATTGAGGATCTACATCTATTCCATATACTTCGTATAACTCTATTTTATAAGGTTCTAATAATTTAGTCAGTTCTATATTGCTTCGTTGACCTTCAAAATAGATAATATCGAAGTAATATAGCTTACCATTTTCAATATCATTTTTCGCATTACTTTTTGCAACTGAACATGGATATTCATTAAATTGAATCCGTTTGCCTGATAATGAAGTATGATTAGCTATATAAGCGTTTGGCTGATTGACTAATGGTCTAGAACAACTAAATAAAACCATCATAAAGTAAAAGTGAATTGCGAGTAATAGGAATAATTTTAACTTCATGTATGATTCACTTTTTTTACAAGTTCTATTTATTTCACTATCTGAGAATTAACGTTAATATCTGTTCCTGAAGGATAGCATCTCACAGGGTGCTATGAGTTCAAACGTACTGTTATATAGAGTCTATATGTTCTTCCAACTTATTTTTTTCTTTCAATTTTATAAATGCTTGTTGCCTGTTATTCATTTGAGTGTAAAACAATTCTGGGGCAACCAATTAATTCATCCGATCACTTCCAGTGGTCGGATGAGACGTCCAGCTTGACCCGACCACTGGAAGTGATCGGACCAATTGGATAGAAATTGCCCCTACTTTGTTTTACACTCTATTCATTTAATAGAAAATCAGATATTTATAATAACCGAAGAATTCTCTAAAGAGAGAGTAAAAGTCTCTAAGTTCAAAATAATTTGGAGAAACAGCAGATACCTTTTCAATTCCTAATTTTCTAAAAGCTAGTTTACATCTTGTAATATGATAGAATTGAGTCACGATAACAACGGACTTAGAATTTGATTCTAGTTTTTTAAAATTCATTGCTGTAAGCCAAGAATTATTACCATAATCATCTATAATAACATCCTGCTTTTCAACACCATTTGCAACTAAAAAGTCTGCCATTTTTTGTGCTTCGTAAAAGCCTTCTTTTCCTAGTCCTCCACTTACTAATATCTTTTTCACCAAAGAGTCATTATATAAGTCCAACCCTTTTAAAACTCTAGATTTAAGCCTATCTGATAATGTCCCATCACTATTAACTTTATTCCCAAGAATAACTGCATATTCACTTTTATTAGGTTTTGATGTTAGTCCATCAGTTATTATTACAATTTGATGAATAATAAACCATAGAACAATAATAGATATGATAAATCGTATTTTTTTCATATTTATAGGCATTTTTCACACTCAACTATAACTGAAATTATTCCTGCCAACGATCTAGAAACTATATCATTAATCCTCCTTTCATTACATTTATATAATCAAAGCACGTAGCCTACAAGAGAAACAAGACATCAAAACTTAATCCTACTTATAAAACAAATAAACCCCTACCTCATCTTCTCCACAATATCCAATGGAATCATATCTCGATGTACCATAATCCCAACCGTTTTCAGTTTCACAAATGCTTCCGACATCATCAAGTAACCATTGAATTCTCCTATTTGTCCCCACGAATTTTTGGTGATATAATATTTATTACCTACCTGATCGTGTGCTACGCCGATTAAATGCATTAAGTGATCATCCGTTGTGCTAAAATCTTCGAACGTAGATTGTCTCAATTCTTGCGTAACTTCTATTTCTGCCCCTGGTTGATCAAATAAATCTGTGCGAGTAATATCGGTTGGCAAGATCGCCATTCCACTTCTAGCAGAAAAACTTTTCTCACTAACATCTCCATCCCAAGCAATCGTATAATTGTTGTGAAGTGCCGTATCTATAATAGCCATTAATTCTTCCATCGGAATATTCCAATAAGCACCATTAGAATAGTTATCTGGAATTTCTAAAATAAAAGAATCATAAAATGGATGATGGGTATAAGAAGTTAAGGTCACATAATCTTCATGGTTGATCCCTAGTGATGTCGCATAAGTTTGCGGGGTATAGGTTTTTCCTTCATAAACGAATGTATCTTCTACGCCACCAAGATGCTGGTCTAAAAGCGCGCCATACTCTGCTCTCCAATTAGTCGTTTTATTTTTCTTCTTCACAAAACCGTCTAACAGTTTTTTGGTTTCATTAACTAGCTTACCATGGTTATGAATCGTATCTTTTTTAGTTTTTCCAGAATAAATTGCTTCTGGCATCAGGCCTTGATATTTCAATACTTTCATTACATCATGGGAGAGACTTCCCTCTCCATAACTCGCACTCCCTTGTCGAAGCAGATAGTTTTGCGCTTTGTCTTTATATATATTTCTTACCACAAACATTTCTGACAAATCTTGTTGCCCTTGTCCCATTCGCATCAACTCTGATTCTAAAAAGGATAAAGTGGAGAAGCTCCAACAGGTTCCCGTACTGCCTTGGCTTTTTACAGCGGTGCATTCCATTTGTACTTCTGGTGTGAATATGTATTGGGCGGTTAGGTTACTATAAGTAGCAACTGTCAATAGTAAGAGAAATAACTTTTTATGCATAATAATTAATTTAAGATAATTGCTTGGACAAAAATTAAACTAATATTTTAACCACATAGGTACATAGTTCACATAGCATAGCAGTCTATGTGAACTATGTACCTATGTGGTTAAAAACTCGATATTAGTTTTTTAAACTTCATCTAACTAAACAGTAGTCCTTTCTAATTGTCTCTGTAATAAGGGATGCCCAAATACAGAAGCTAGAATAATCGCCACTCCTATATAAAACGACAACGACAACTCTTTGTTATCTTGAAGTAATACAATCGCTAATATGATCGCATATACCACTTCTAAATTAGCAATTAAATTAGTAGTGAAAGCAGTTAAATGAGTCAAAGCTTTTAAATTTAGTATGAAGGCGAAAGTTGTACAAACCAATGCCAAGATCATCAGATAAACCCAATCCATAGAGCTCGGCCAAAATGCACTTTCTGGATTGTAATAAAAAAATAGGGGTAATAGGAAGCTAATAAACAAGCAACTACTAGCCAATTCTAAAAAAGTAATAGACTTCGGATCTGCATCATTGATTAATTGCTTATTAAAAATAGCAAATAAGGCTGCGAGCATTGCTGATAATAAGCCCAAAAGCACGCCAAACTGCATTCCTTGAGGAACACTTTGTACGACCAGTGCGATGCCAGGTATCACCATCACTCCTGCCAGCAATTCTATGCGTTCAAAATTTTTTTTTGTTATTAAAGGTTCCAGTATAGAGGTGCAAAAGGCCGTGGTGGCAAAACAGACCATCGCTACAGAGGCATTCGCATATTTAATCGACCCAAAAAAGGTAATCCAGTGTAAGCCTATGACGATTCCAATGCCCATATATTGTAAGACTCGTTTTCTAGGTATCTCCATCAAGTCTCTACCAAATCTTATTAAGAATAGTAAGCTTATACTTGTAATCAACACGCGCCACCAAACCAAAACAGTAGCTGGTAATTGAATCAAATCTCCTAGAATAGCTGTAAACCCATATATGAGTACCGCTAAATGCATTTGTAAATAGGCTTTTCTTTTTGGAAGCATTGGATTGAATAGATATGTACCGACGGTATCAGTAGTCAAAATAACAAATTTAGTATTTCGATACTATTAAGTAACATTTATTGTTAAAAATTAGCGATTCCTTTACAAATGCAGTAAACAATGTAGGATCATAGAGGTTTCTAATAATCGATAACTTATGCACTGGTTTTTTGAAGAAAATTACCAACCCTATTAATGATATTGTACTTTTGCACTTGAAGTTGCTTAACAATATTTTTAAAACCATACATACAAGTAGAATAGAGAGTAGAGAAGCGAGAATAGAGATGTATTTCGTTTAAATAGACGAAATTTCATTGTTTTAAACAAAATACGTCTCTATTCCCTGTTTGTCTGACGGCAGTCGGGCTGGTCTGCTCTCACTTCTCTATTCTAAAACCTGTATGGTTTTAAAAACAATATTTAAAAACAAGATTATATGGCACTAAATGTAGGAGATAAAGCTCCAAATTTCAAATTATTCTCTTCTGAAAAGAAGGAAGTATCTTTAGAAGATTTCAGCGGGGAGAACCTAGTCGTTTTATTCTTTCCATTAGCATTTACTGGTGTCTGCACCAAGGAATTATGCAATATGCGAGATAATATTGCAGATTATGACAAACTAAATACTAAAGTAGTAGCCATTTCTGTGGACTCTCTATTTTCTTTAGAAAAATTTAAGGCAGAACAGAAATTAAATTTCCCTTTATTATCTGATTTTAATAAAACAACTTCCAAAGACTACGACTCTATTTATGAGGACTTTGTATTGGGAATGAGAGGGGTTTCTAGACGATCTGCATTTGTTGTGGATAAAAAAGGTATCATTCGATATGCGGAAGTTTTGGAAAGTGCAGGAGATTTGCCGAACTTTGAAGCCGTAAAAGAAACTTTGGCTAAATTGAACTAATATTAACTTAGTTGGCGTTTAACCAATGGATTTATAGACTCAGTAGTTAAGTTTTTAGTTATTGAGTCTATAAACCTTTACCTTTTACGCTTGTTTAGACAGAGAGTACAATAGGAGTATAGTAATTGATACTCTTTTAAATTAAAAAATTAGATCATGTCGGCTTACGATCCATTCGAGGAATTAGAAGAAGTATTAGTAGAAGAAGAAATAGAAGATACCACCACAGGCAATGTATCCCAATTAGTGGTATACAATGATGAAGTCAATACATTTGATTGGGTGATTAAATGCTTTGTAGACGTGTTACAGCATTCTAGTCAACAAGCAGAGCAATTGGCTATGCTCATACATTTTAAAGGAAGGGCAACTGTTAAAACAGCTCCTAAGAAAGAATTAAGACCTAAAAAGGAAGCTTTAACAGATAAAGGCTTATCTGCTGTTATTGAGGATATTTAACTGTAAAGAATAGGTTCCCCTTTCTCATTAAAAGAAAAAAAGCACTATTCCTGTAGAAATTAAAGTCAGGAATATACCGATTAAGAATATATCGAAGGCCTGCCGAATCCAAGTCATTTTCTTACCCAATCGTTTACCTACATAATATAAATCCTGCGCTAAATGGGACCGAACTAACTCTGTGTTAGACGCTGATTCTTTCAAATACTTAAAGAACTCCTCTGGTTCCATATCATAAAAATTGCCGAAAAAGAAAGGACTAAAATTCATTTCAGGATCCAATCCTTCAATAAAATCTTCAAACTTGGAAGGTCTTAATACAAGCGTAGATATATAAATCGTTACAAAGCAGGTAATAGCTAAAATGGATAATGGAATATATAAATATTCTTGAATAATCACTTCCATGTTCGCTCCTATAGAAGGAATCAAAAAAGTTAACATAATGGCGTTCAAACTGAGTAATACATTGGCTTTCCCATCTGCGATGGCAGTCAGCTCTATATTGTTTCGTTGGGTAGTTCGAATAATATTTACCGTCTGTTTACTTAATTTTTCTCCTAAAGCTTCTCCTTTCATAGTATAGCGCTTGCTCTCGCAATGATTTATGTAGTTATTCAGTTTAACACACAAAAATACAAAGTATTCAATCCATATACGAGTATTATCGCAGATAAACAATTGTAAGGCTGGTCCACCGCTGTGCTCATAGGTGTCAGGCTAAGAGACGGACTCTAGATAGCAGAAACTTGTAAAGTGCCTGTTATCTAGAGTTCTCGGAAGATGACAGCCATTTTGAAAATTTCTGCCATCATCAGTTCCTATAGGATAATCAAGTAAGTTTTGATTACAAAAATGACATTAAATAGAAGGTAAAACCTTCTTTGATAGTAGACACAAGGCACAGCCTTGCGCCAGCGATAAACGAGCATTAGGGAGTAGGTAAGAAATAAAGTACTCGTTATGGCGTAGTTATTATTTCTTGTAAAGAATCTTCAAAATTAAGGCATAGCAGGGCTACGGCTTCATTTTTAAGGTTTCTTTACAGGGATGAACTTGCAGAGCAAGTGAACCGCAAAGCGGATGGGCTGCCACAAGTCAGAATGGGTAGGTTATTTTTTACCTACTCCCTTATAATAGATAAACAATTCTCGCAGATAAAGACCAAAACAGTACTTTATTAAGGGAATGAGTAGCTCTCAAATTTACTCCGACTTGGTCTGTAAAAAGATAGGTTAATCCTCCTTGGACGACCATTGCGTCTGTATCCGTATAAAGCACCTGATCCGTTATATTAGTTCCCATATCATTTTCTACATAATGATTCAAGAGTTTAGTATAGGCTAAGCCCAATTGTAATTGTCCAGTGTAATTATTATCCGTTTTTTCCTTTTTTAATAGCCAATCTATATGCACTGGTATTTCGATATGATTTAATCGAATAGTTCCATAGGATACCCGAGGATAAAAAGGCAATAGGTATTCTCCATTTTGGCTGTACAATAATTCGATACCTATTTGTTTGTTTTTTGTTAATTTAATATTACCTAACAGCCCTGCATTGATACCATAATAATCCGTTATAGTATTACCCTCTAGTGTAGAAAAATTTAATCCGCCTATCAGTCCCATTTGAAATCTGTTTTGTGCAGAGGTTATTTGTGGGATAATGAAAATTCCGAAAAATAATATTATTAGGTATTTTCTCATTTTTTGTTTTGATGATAAAATGATATGCTTACTTTACGCAATTATAAATCCTATAGTATGTGCTTGGACAAAAATAAAGGACACAATAATTTTTTTTAACCACATAGATACGTAGGTCACATAGGTGTTATGCTCTATGTGTCCTATGTAACTATGTGGTTAAAATATTACGTTTAATTTTGTCCACGCACTTATCACAACTATTCAAATTAACATCAATAGAGCGAACGAAAAGTCATTATCGTAATGCGTAAATCTTTGAAAAAAAGGTTCCTTACGTGTCGGACACCTCCGAAGGTGTCCGACACGTAGTTCTACTATCTTTCAAAGTATTTTATCAATTGATTACGCATTATAAAAACAACTTTTCGTTTACCTTATTAACATCAAGTATTAATGGATCATTCCCACTTGTTACAACAAATCAAACGAGTAGAAAAGATAGCCTACGCTTCTAAGGTCCGACGAATGCTATTCCATCCTATTAAGTATTTACTCGCCATTTTACATAGAAAATTAGTCTATCCTTTTAAAGGTAGTGTAGCAATACAAAGCACTACTTTTTTCGGAGAAGAGATGCACTTGTTATTACCAGCAAGTACAGACATCTACTTAACAGGTGGTAAGTCTCATGAATCTGAGATTAGACTGGCAAAGTTTATTATTAATAATTTAGCTCAAGGAGATTGCTTTATTGACGTGGGCGCTCATTATGGATACTTTACTTTATTGGCAGCCAAACTGGTAGGCAATACAGGACAAATTCATTCTTTTGAAGCCGCTAGTACGACCTTTGCGATGCTAAAACAAAACAGCTCCAACAAAGAAAATATTAGTTATTATCACAAAGCTGTAGCGGATAAAAAAGGAAGTATTACTTTTTATGAATTCCCCAATTTGTATTCTGAGTATAATTCTATTGATGTAAAACAGTTTGAAAATAATCCTTGGTTTTCCAAATTAGCACCTCAAGAAATAAGTGTTGATACGATTGATTTAAGTAGTTTTTTTGATCAAGAAAAATTATCTCCAAAATTAATTAAAATAGATGTGGAAGGGGCAGAATTTAAAGTAATTAAAGGGGCGGTTAACTACCTTCAAGAACACGCTCCTCTAATTGCAATGGAATATTTAAAGTCAGAAAGAAATAATGCCGCTCATCGGCAGGCTGTTGAATTATTAAGGTCTTTGGGTTATGCTTATTCGATCATTAATGGCGATGGGCTATTGGTTAATTGTGATGATATTGATGCTTATTTGGTCTCGCATCAATTGGAGTCTGATAATATTGTTTTTGTTAAATAAGAGTTGGTTTTTAGTTTAGCTTTTTAACTATATTAGATTGTTCTTTTTTTCCTCGGATCTATTATTACATATTATTTTTAGATATAAAATATTTACAATCTATCAAATTATTTAACCGAGTTTTACTCAAATTCGAAACTTTCCGAATGCCCCCATCAAATTCAATATTAAGCCAAAAACATTAATACCTGGCCCAATAATCATAGCTGCCATACAACAATATAATTCAGGTGTTTCTTGTATTAAGCTGAAATGTTTAACCACTCCTCCATAGCCCATTAAGACTACAGCTACGCCCATCAAAATTCTATAACAAGTTATCTTATTAAAAAAACCTGATATTAGGAAGAGTGCATATAATGTCATAAACATACTGGCTGGTACTGGGTCGTTTGGCGTCCATTGTTGTTGGCCGTTGTGTATACTCCACATACTACCGAAGTTAAATATCATACCTAGTGCATAATAGAGCATTTGTAGTTTTATTAATGTTTTAAATTTCATATATAATAATAATTATTATTATTTCAAGTAAGTTATTTTAACTTCGATTTATTCCGCAAATCCATATTCACCAATATAGCCATAGCCATAAAAAAGAAAGATCCAACCTTATCCGTTTCCACCATATCATTAATCAACAAAATAGAGTCTATCGCAACGATAGAGAGAATAGCCATTAAGACAATTCTTCTATACGCTAAATTTTCTGTTTGATGGTATAAACGTTCTCCTAATAATAAAGTATAAAAACAGAGCAATAAAAAAATCACCAATCCGACAATTCCTTGCTCAATGGCAATCATTAAAAAATAGCTATGAACGCCGGAATGTTCTGGGTTATCACTCACGTAAGTAGCAAAACTATTGACGGTATAGGGCACATAAAAATCATAAAAATTCCCAGGCCCAAATCCCATCCAAGGTTGTTCCTTGACCATATGAAATCCAGCTACCCAGCGATAGACTCGTTCCATTGTCGAAATATCTTCTCCCTTTGCAGTTGCATCTATTAAATTGTCAAACTTCTTATGCGAAATAGTTTTACTAAAATCTGGCGCAAAATCTAAATATTTATTATCTGTAGAGACATAGAGCACCCCTGCCAAACCTACTATAAGCGCCAAGCCTATCGCTACTTTCATCAAGCGCAATCGAATGACAAAATAAACGCCTGCTGCTAAGATTAAACTAACATAGGCTGCCCTTGTATAGGTCAAATAAACTGCTATTAAAAATATAGCAATACAAACAATCAGGCTCCACCATTTCCAACTCCATTGCTTATACCAAGTAGTCGCATACCATAAATAAGGAAAGAATAAAACTAATATCGCTGCATAAGAAACATGATTCCTATAGAAGGGCTTTAAGACAAAGTTGACTTCTTCAAATGAAAACCCTGTAGCGGCATGTCGAATCAAAATCACAATAACTGTGAATAATAATGCACTAAATACGCACCAAAAAAACAAGCGTATATGCGCTTCTGTTCTTAGTAGGTAGCCTGCTAAGAAGTAGAAGGTAACCACGTACCAACTTTTGGCTAATAAAAATTTAAGGGAAATAATAAACTGATCAGAATTGAGTGTGGTTACTAATATCCATCCAAGATGCAAGAACAATAATAAGGTCAATGGATGCTTGACAAATGCCGTATTTAATTGTTTGCCTTTCTGAACTACAAATAGCAGAAAAATACCTGTTAATAATACGGTCAATAATTCAGAAGGGAAGTCTGTTCCAAATCCTCCAGGCAATTCTATTTCTGTTGATAAAGGGAGAGAAACTAGTAATAAATAAAATATTTTCTTGAAATCTACAATAGCAATGAACACTCCTAAAAAAACAGCAGGTAAGCCAAATAGGAAATAACTATCTGTAGCAATACCACTTACCACCCCTATTACAATACTCAATGCGAGTCCTGTAAATAGTAGCTGATTATTGGTGTATTGTGATAGTTTTAATTGCATTATTATAGAAAAATTATTGGTACTATTTAGCTACTGTAGGGGGTTGTGTAACAAGTCGTTTTCATGGACAAGTTTAGTAAACTTATAGCCAATCAATTACAAAAAAAATAATTGTATGTATTGTTGTTCTTCTTGACTTTTTACACAATCCCAAATGAATGCTCGTTAATAAAAAATAATTTTACAAATTCTACAATTCCCTAACTAAATACTTCTTTCCAATCCACCTCTTTATAAGCATCAAACAAAAGAATACCGATGACACTAAATATCAAACTAATCAATACCGCACTGACCACAATGATCGATCGCTTAGGTCGAGATTTCATAACAGGTACCGTACCTGCCTCAATTAAATTAATACCTGATATAGGAGAGTCGACAGTTGTTTGTAGCTGACTTAGTTGTACTTTTTGAAAACCTAGTCGATTACCTATTTCCTTTTCTTCTCGTTCTAAGATGGTTACTTTAGAAACACCTCTATTGAATAACTGCATTTTTGATTGCAGGGTCTTTAACTCATTTTTATAGCCCTGAGCCATTGCTCTCATTAAAGCAATCGTATCTCTACTGATAGAGGAATTTTTTTCTAAGGTGGTCAATCTTGCTAACTCTCTTGCTAATTTTGATTCTGTAGAAAGAATTTGTTCTGCAAATTTTTCTCCTTGGGATTCTGTACTATATACACCATAAATATTCCTATAGTGCATTAAGGTATCATTGATTTGTGCAATATCAATTTCTTTTTCTTCAATATTTTTCTTTAAGGATTGCTCTAACTTCCCTAACTGATCCCTTACCACTTTAATATATAATTCATCGATTTTCACTCTAGCTTCATTAACTATATTCGCCGCTTGTTCTTTGTCGGTATCTTCCATCGACAATTCAATAGCGTCTCGTTTAGTCTTCATGATCTTATAATACTTATAGAATTTTTCTTTGACTTTAAAGGGGGCTTTTTCGTTCGTTACATCAATGTCATAATGTTTGTATAAATCAAACTTATGAATGATATACTCTGCAACTTCGTTAGACTCTGCGATGGTCAATAAGCGATCATTATCATTATCATTTCCGTAAAAATCTGTATCCCTTGTAGAGGTTCCAAAGATTTGTCCTGGCTTCACTTGGTCCATGCTAGCCGCATAAAAAATACTCGTGGATTGATAGTAGTTTGGAAGGAGTAGGGAGAGGAGGGTACTCAATATGCCTACGCAAATACAGAGGTATATAATTGGTTTTTTCCATTGAAAAAGCACCTTAATAATATCTAATAAGTTTTCTCTTTGTTCCATTCTTGATAATAGCTCTAAGTACACTGTAAAATAAATTTCTTTGCATTTTGTCGGCGCCTTTTAAGGCAACTCTTCGTTGCTCATCACTCAAGTAACTAAGGCTATTATCCTTCTTCGCGTCTTGATTTGCTTTAAAATTCGCTCGACAAAAAACGAAAGAATTTAGTTTACAGTGTACTAAGTAATTGGACAAAATTAAACGTAATATCTAAACACATAGGCACATAGTACACATAGGCTATGTGTACTATGTGCCTATGTGTTTAAATAAAATTCTAATAGTGTTCTTTATTTTGTAAACACGAAAATACGCCTCCCTGTAATATAAAAGAAAAAAAGGGATGAAAATTGTAATTTTCATCCCTTTTAATTATTCTCTAGTAGCGAAGCTACGTAAATTCAATATATCTATCGAGCAAAAGCAACTGCTCTTTTTTCTCGAATCACCGTTACCTTTACTTGTCCAGGATACTGCATTTCATCTTGAATCTTTTGAGAGATTTGGAAAGATAAATCATCTGCATATTGATCACTTACTTTATCACTCTCTACAATCACTCTAAGCTCTCTACCTGCTTGCATTGCAAAAGCTTTTTGCACGCCATCATAGCCCATTGCTAACTCTTCTAACTCTCCGATACGCTTCAAGTAACTTTCTAGAATTTCTCTTCTTGCACCTGGTCTTGCACCAGAGATTGCATCACAAGCTTGAACAATTGGAGAAACAATATTATTCATTTCTACTTCATCGTGATGGGCACCTACTGCATTACATACTACAGGAATCTCTTTGTGTTTTTCACAAATTTTCATTCCTAAGATTGCGTGAGATAATTCAGATTCCTCTTCTGATACTTTTCCTATATCATGTAATAGTCCAGCCCGTTTAGCTTGCTTCACATGCTTAGGACTCAAGCCTAATTCCGCAGCCATTGCTGCACATAAATTAGCCGTTTCAATAGAGTGCTTTAATAAGTTCTGACCATAAGAAGAACGATATCTCATTCTACCAACCATCTTCACTAAGTATGGAGCAAGGCCGTGAATATCTAATTCAATAACCGTTCTTTCTCCAATCTCTATAATTTGCTCTTCTAATTGCTTCTTCGTTTTTTCAACTACCTCTTCAATTCTTGCAGGGTGGATTCTACCATCTGCAACCAATCGTTTTAAAGACAATCGACATACTTCTCTTCGGATCGGATCAAAACTAGAAATAACAATTGCTTCTGGTGTATCATCTACTACAATCTCTGCACCAGTTGCCGCTTCTAAAGCCCGAATATTTCTACCTTCTCTACCAATAATTTGTCCTTTCAAATCATCCGATTCCAGATTAAATACAGATACCGTATTTTCAATGGTATATTCTGCGCACATTCTTTGGATCGTCTGAATCACAATTTTCTTCGCCTCTTTATTAGCATTGGCTTTCGCCATCATTATCGTATCCTTTATTAAGGCCATTGCATCCGTTTCTGCCTTTCCCTTAACCGCCTCTAATAATTGATCTTTTGCTTCTCCTTGACTCAACTTAGCAATATTTTCTAAAGCTTTGATCCTTTCTTCATTAGCAGCATCCAACTCTTCTTTCTTCTTAGCAACAATTTTCATTTGTTTGTCTAAGTTCGTCCGAACCGTCTTTACTTCTGCTTCTTGATGCTCAATCTCTTGCTTCCGCTGCGCAAAAGCATCTAATTTCTCTTTCAATTTGGATTCCTGAGATTCAATATCTTTTTTAAGGTTCTTAGAGTCCATTTCCATTTCTTTCATGGAAATTTTATGCTGAGATTTATCCTTTGCAAAATCATTTTTTAACTTAGCAAAACGATCTTTTGCCTCTTGAATCTTCTTTTGCTTAATGTTCTCGTTTTTCGTCTCTGCTCTACTAATTAATTTCTCAGACTTGAATTTTGCCTCATCCTCTGCCCGCTGAGCAGTTAATCGAGCTTCCTTAATAATTAAGTCCGCTTTTTGGTTCATCTCCTCAATCTTGCCCTGATTGGCTTTATTGGCAAGGGATTTTAATAAAAAAAATCCGGCAGCCAAACCTGCTACTAAGCTACCTATTATAGCTGCTATTAATTCCATAATTTGATACGTAGGTGTATACTTATCTAAAAGAGTAACTAATGATTAATTTCTTCATTAGTGACGACAAGGGATTAGGAAAATATAACCTACTCCCTAAAGATTCTTTTAGTAAATACTATATTAATAAAATGAAAAGAGCAAGGAAGCATTCAATACTAATAGAGTCAGGATAAAATTGTTGAGACATCAGTCTTCTATCATTTTATGATCCAAAATAGACTCTAAAAGATCATCCACTTCTTGGATGGAATTGGTGAGTTGTGTGATGGGGATATTGGAAGTCTTACTTGACTGCGCCTTACTCGATTGCGCCTTATGTAAGTCCATAGCGTAAGTGAGAAGCGTCATAGCCAACAAATCCTGCTTATCTTTCTTATAAATTTGTTGGAATTGAATGACTCTATCATTTAGCGCTTTTACTAGACGACGTACGACAGGCTCTTCTTTCGCATGTATTTTCAATGGGTACGGACGTCCAGCTATTAGTACTGTTATCCGAATCATCTCGTCTTGCACTTCCATATTTATCTTGAACGATGACTTATGTTATTTGCATCCTTACAATGTCCTTCATCTTTAGGAAGCAAGAAATAAACAATTTATCCATGATGACTTGTCTCTTTCCTAAGTAAAAAAATTAACAATAGAAGCCGTAGTTTTACTACGTCTTCATTTTGAACCTTCCTCTACGAAAAAAGGACCAAACCACAACGGATATTTTCTTTAATTCCTACTCTCTTACTCAATCCTCTCTTGCTCTCGCGTCAATTAAACGCTTGATCGTCTAATTTTTCTTTATAATTGGTCAGCTGAACTTTTAAATACCGAATTTCAGCTGCATTTTGATGCAAGGTACTTCTTAATTTTTGATTTTCCTTAGTTAGTACTTCGTTTTCTGAACGCACAACCTGCAGATTAGATGCTAGTATTTTGATCTTTTCTTTAATTTCTGCTATTTTTTGATATAGATGGTCCATATTTGGCTTAAAAGTAGAAGTCAGAGGTCAGACCGCTGCGCTGTCAGGGGTCAGACTTATGATGTTGACTACTTAAGTAGAGGTCAGAGGTCAGATCGCTGCGCTGTCAGGGGTCAGACTTATGATGTTGACCACTTAAGTAGAGGTCAGAGGTCAGATCGCTGCGCTGTCAGGGGTCAGACTTATGATGTTGACCGCTTAAGTAGAGGTCAGAGGTCAGATCGCTGCGCTGTCAGGAGTCAGACTTATGATGTTGACCGCTTAAGTAGAGGTCAGATCGCTGCGCTGCAAGATTATGTCACTTTCAGAAGCTCCGTAGTCAACAGCGTAAGTCTGACAGCGTAGCGATCTGACAGTTCCGAAGTACTTCGGGACGGTCTGACATCTGACAGCGCAGCGGTCTCATTCTTAACGTCTAATCTGTGCTCCTAATTGTTGTTCAAAGGTTTGAATTAATTTATTCATATCCTTCTCTACGTCTTTATCCTTCAAAGTTTTGGTTTTATCCTCAAAATGAAAGCTAACTGCATAAGACTTTTTATCTGCGCCTAATTGTTCTTCGTTTTGGTAAACATCAAAGAGCTTAATATCTTCTAGGTTCTTTTTGACGGTCTTTCTAGCAGTACGCACTACCTCTCCAAAAGAAACTGATTTATTTAAAACCAAGGCCAAATCTCTTCTTACTGCTGGAAATTTGTTTAAAGCTTCCATTTGAATCTTATGCTTTTTTGATGCTTTTACAATAGCATCAAAATTAATATCTGCATAATAGACTGGGTTTTTAATACCCATGCCTTTTAAAATAGAAGTCTGTACCTTTCCAAAGGTGGCTAACAATTGCTGTCCTCTAAAATATTTATAGCCTACAGAATAAATGTCATTTTTTAATGCTTCCTCTTGAAATTTCACCATTCCCAAACGATTCAACACATTATTGACCGCTCCTTTTAAGGAATAGAAATCTACCGTACCTTTATTACTATTCAACCAATTTTCTGTTTCCTCTTGGCCTGTAAGAAATAAACTTAAATGTTGTTTTTCTTGGTGCCCTCCCTCTTCTTTAGTCTTATACGTTCTACCAAATTCAAAGAATCGTAAATTAGGATGCTGACGATTTTGGTTATGCACAATCGCTTCCAAACCACTAAATAGCATCGTCGGCCGCATAATATCCAAGTGAATATTAGAGGTATTGTTAATATAAACTAAGTCCTTAGTAGCTATTGGTAATAAAGTTTCATGATATTTAGACTGTGTCAAAGACACTGCCATCATTTCATTAAATCCAGTAGCCGCTAAGAAATCACTTAATACATTTCTTAATTCTTGCGGACTTGGGCGTTGAATAGCAACGACTGAATTCTTGACCTGCGTTGGAATAGGTACTTTATTAAAGCCAAATATTCTTAAAATTTCTTCGATTACATCTGATTCCCTTGTGACATCCGCCTTGTTTGTTGGCACCGCCACTCTAAAGAAGTCATTCGTCGATTCTACAATGGTCATTTCCATTGCTTCTAGAATCTCGTGCACTTTATCTTTTGGTATATCGACCCCTATTAAACGATTGACATTGCTATAAGCAACCATAATTTCTAATGGGGCAATCTTATTTGGATAAATATCTACTATATCAGAAGCTATTTCTCCACCTGCTAATTCTTTTATTAATAAAGCAGCACGCTTCAAGGCAAAAACAGTGATATTAGGATCACTTCCTTTTTCGAAAACTTTTGCCGCATCTGTCCGCAAATCATGAGAAAAACTAGTTCTTCTGGTCGTTTTTGCATTAAAATGGGCCGCCTCTAAGAAAATATTCTTCGTATTATCTGTTACACCTGATGTCAAGCCTCCAAATACCCCCGCAATACACATTCCATTAGAATCTCCATCACAAATCATAAGATCTGTATCTTGTAAACTACGTTCTGTCTCATCTAAGGTCGTAAACTTCGCACCCGTTGGCAAGTTTTTAACAATCACTTTACCGCCCTTTATTTTGTCGGCATCAAAAGCATGTAAAGGTTGTCCCAGCTCGTGTAAAACAAAATTGGTAATATCTACTACATTACTAATTGGCCGAACACCGATAGCTGTTAGGCGCTTCTTTAGCCAATCAGGAGATTCTCCAATGGTTACATTCTTGATAGATACTCCAGAATATCGTGGACAGGCAGTTGTATTTTCGACGACTATTTCAATAGGTAAGTCGTGATTATCTACTTTAAAATCCGCTACAGAAGGCATTGTCACTGCGCCTGTATGCCCATAGTTTATTTTCAATGCTGCTGCCAAATCCTTTACAGAACCTATATGGTTGGTCGCATCTGAGCGATTAGGCGTTAAGCCAATTTCGTATACATAATCTGCTTCCAACTCATAATACTCGCTGATTGGCATACCAATCGTCGTATCTTCTGGCAAAACAATAATACCTGCATGGCTGGCGCCAATACCTATCTCATCCTCTGCACATAACATCCCTACAGAAGCTTCGCCTCTTATTTTTCCTTTCTTTATTTTAAATGATTCACCACCTGTAGGATATAATTCAGTGCCTACTGTAGCAACTACTACCTTCTGACCTGCAGCCACGTTTGGTGCCCCACAGACAATTTGCAATGCTTCATCTGTCCCAATATTTACTTTAGTAAGAGAGAGTTTATCTGCATTCGGATGTTTGCCACATTCTAACACTTCACCTACCACTAATCCTTTCAAACCGCCTGGAACACTCTCCACTTCTTCTTCGCCTTCTACCTCTAGTCCTATATCCGTCAATATCTCTCCAACTTTAGATGGATCTAGATCAATATCGAGGTAGTCTTTTAACCAATTAAGAGAAATTTTCATATGAAATATGCCTGTATAATCAAAAAACTACAAAGATAGCCATTTCAGCTATAAAAATGTAGCTTAGACCTCTGGTCTGAGTAGGATAATGAACTACTCTAAGCTAGAACTACTCAGACCAGAGGTCTAAGCTACATGCAAAAGTCTGGTCATTGACCAATATATTAATTATTAATAGTTTATTATTGCCAGTTCCTTCTTGTATAGGGCTGGCAATAGTATTTTTTTGAACCATACTGGTTTTAGAATAGATCTATCTTATTTAATTTCCTTTATTTAGGAATAATGCAGCGAGAATTTTTACTAAATATTCTTTTTCTTGTTTTTATCAATCTACTGATAAAGCCCTTTTTTATTTTTGGTATTGATCGAACCATTCAGAATCAAGTTGGCTTAGAGGAATATGGGATGTATGTTGCGCTATTCAACTTTACTTTCTTGGTCAGTATTGTAAATGATTTTGGTATTCAAAGTTTTAATAATCAACGGGTCGCTCAAGACCATCAGTTGTTACAGCGTTATTTCTCTAATATCTTTGTTTTAAAAATCAGTCTAGGTATTCTATATACCTTATTAGTTCTGATTCTAGCTGCGATACTTGGCTACACGGCTGACTATTACCATTTACTCTTCTTTTTCATTCTTAATCAAATTCTCTTATCTGCTATTCTTTTCTTCCGATCTAATATCTCTGCATTGGGTATGTACCGAACAGATAGTCTAATGACTATTGTGGAGCGAGTTGTCTTAATTGTTATTTGTAGTATTTTATTATGGGCAAATCCGTTTTCCACTTCCTTTCAAATCGAATGGTTTGTTTATGCACAAACTTGTTCTCTTTTTATTACTGCTATTATTGGTTTTAGTATAGTTTATCAACAACTCCATACTTTTCGCTTACAATTTAATCCTAACATGTTATGGGAATTATTGAAAAATAGTGCCCCCTTTGCACTAGTTATTTTTTTAATGACCGTCTATACAAGAGTTGACTTTGTAATGATTGAACGACTATTGCCAGACGGTAAAAAAGCTGCTGGGATATACGCTTCTGCTTATCGTTTATTAGATGCCGTTAATATCATTGGCTTATTATTTTCTGGATTATTATTGCCTATGTTTGCTAAATCGCTTAAAGCAAATTCTTCTATTATTCCGCTACTCCAAGTAAGTGCGAGATTGTTATTTTTTGGAACTATTCTTACCGCTATCAGTGTTTGTTTTTTCAGAATAGAAATTATGGAATTGCTATACACTCATACTGATGTATATGCTGCCAATGTCTTAGGCATACTGATTTTTACTTTTATTATGGTTGGAGGAGGGTATATCTTTGGTACGCTATTACTCGCTAATAATTCTTTGAAGCAACTCAATAAGTTATTTCTAATAAGTGTCTTATTGAATATTGGTTCAAACTTTTATTGTATCCCCCGTTGGGGAGCACTTGGCGCTGCAGGCACTACACTAATCACTCAAGGGGTGGCTTTTATAGGTCAAATACTAATTGCTAGAAAGGTATTCGATTTAAAAACAGATTGGGTTTTAATAAGGCAATTGGTAGGATTTATTATACTTATAATTGGTATTACTAGTTTAGCATATTATCATGGTCCTTTTGTTTGGATCGGAAATTTATTATTAGTTTTAGTAGGAGGGATAGGAGCTGGATTTGCGGTAGGCTTGTTGAATAAGAATGATTTTTTTTCTTTGCTAGAAAACAGGCAATCTAAATACTAAGGAACGATGAAACAATCCCCGCCCGCCTGACGACAGTCGGGCTGGTCTACTCTCGCTTCCCTGCCTAGCTGAAAGATTAGGTCTATTCTGTTTTCACAATTTACCGCCATCAAACCATACTTGCTCTGCTTCTATAATACGAATTATCCGCACTTCTGTTCTACGATTATACTGATGCGCTTCATCTTCACAGGAAACATTATTTTTGCAATGGTTTCTAATTTCTTGTTCCCCTTTAGCAATCGCATTGATTCTTCGAGGCACTATCCGACCTTGTTGAACTAAATAATTTTTGGCAATACTAATTCTAGTTTGCGATAATTGTTGGTTATAATAATCGGCTCCTCTTGCATCCGTATGATCTATTAGTTCGATCTCAATGCTTCTGTATTTTCTCATCATTTGTGCCAGCGCATCTAACTCAACCGTGTTATTTGCATTCACTATACCATTTTCTAAATCATAATAGATAGGATTCAACTCAATCACAGAACCCACTATTAAATGATCCTCTAAATGAGTGGTCGGTATATCAACTACAGCGGGCGTATAGTTCTTAATATTTAAGCGTAACTGTTCCTTAGTTATTGGCTCCTTATTGATGGTAATTAAACGATCTTTCATTTGGTAGCCATTCTTCTCTACCATTATGATGTACTGAGAATCAAAAGGCAAACAAATTTCAAAAGTTCCATCTTGATCCGTTTCCAGTTCTAAAGGCATTCCTCCTTTACTAGACCGAATAGTTATAGTTCCTTGAGCAATAGCATTTCCATTTTGAGATAATGCTTGTCCTTTTAAAGTACTACAATTAACTGCATGTGTAGTGCTACTTTCCTTCTTTTCTTCGCTCCATTTTTCTATAATAGAAATCGGTTTTTCTATTTCTTCTATAACGACAGGGGGAACTATCTTTTCAGGTATTTCTTTTGATGGAGTCGAAACGATTGTTTCTTCTGTCAGAAGTTCTGCTGGATGTTTTGTAATAGCATCCTGCACAATTGGGCTCCTAGTAATTACTTCCGATACGGGAACAATCTCTGTTTCCCTACTTACTACTTCGTCCTTGGCAAACAAACCTATTGAAGTTTCAAATAAATAAATATCATCATTTCCAAAACCTTCCACTCTATCAGATGCAAAAAAACCTTTTGTTCCTTGTTCATTCAAAATAAATCCAATATCTGCTTTTGGTGAATTAAAAGAATTATTTAAATGCATTATTGGCCCTGGTAAACCGCCTGAAACATCTACTACAAAAAGATCATAATCTCCTAGGCCTCCATGGCCTTTAGAGGAAAAAAATAAATGTTCACTGGTATGAATAAATGGGAAGGCATCATTCTCTGGAGTATTAATTTGATCACCTAAATTTTTTGGAATCCCCCATTGGGATCCTTTTTTTTCTACCACATAAATATCAGTGCCACCATATCCACCAGGCATATCAGAGGCAAAATATAAGTATTTTCCATTCGTAGAAATGGATGGATGTCTATTAGAATAAGCTTCACTATTAAAAGGTAAATCAACTATATGTTGCCAGGTTTCTCCTTGTTTTCTTGCCTCATAAATTTTCATAGCATACTGACTCCTATCATTTTTCAACTCACTGTTACTAGTATAATAAATTAGGTTTCCAGATTGATTAAAAGTTGCTTGTCCTTCATGTCTTTGAGTATTGACATTGGAAGAGAATGGGCTCGACTGGCTAGGCATTCCGTCTTCATCTAATAGCGCATAGTACAATTCAAAAAATGGCGTGTTGGTAGATTTGTCTTCCGCTTTTTCTTGCTGGGTAGACACATAAACAATTCCTTCTTTATAATAGCTCGGGGAAAATTCATACCCCGATGTATTTATACGAAAAGCATTATATACATTTATTACTGATATTGGAAATTCTGTAGTAGTCGATTGATTAATAGGAGAAGAAGGGACAGGGTTATCTTGAGCAATGATCACTTGCATGAATAAAAATACTATGCCTAATATATAGCTTATCCTTATCATTTACTGCTTTAAAAATTGATTTGAGCTTTGTAATAATGAAGTTGTTGAATAATATATTATTCAACAACTTCAATAAAAATACTATTTTTGATCTACGTTTGCAATATTTATGTTATTGCCAACTCCCTTAACTATCAAAAATGCACAACTGATGGCGCTAGTAGGTCTTTTTCAGAAAAGTTAAAAACAACATAAATTTTAGTCAAGGAGTTATTTGGTCCTTACTTAGTAAGTGCTTGGACAAAATTAAACGTACTATTTTAACCACATAGTTACATAGGCCACATAGAGAATAATACCTATGTGACCTATGTACCTATGTGGTTAAAATATATCTAATCTATCCTTTATTTTTGTCCATCTAAGACGGTTTCTTTTCTTTAAAAACGGTCATAATATCTTATGTCTAAGCACTTATCTTATGTCTAAGCACTTACTTAAGTAAGTCTTCTATAAAAATCTAATTCGTCGTAAATTCTTTCTGGATCAAAAGATTTACCCAATTATCTTCACTAACCCCCATCATCGTAAATGTATAGTCTTCATTGGGCACTAATACAGGCAATGCTATCGTATCTGTAATATTCAAAACGACATTGCTTAAATCATAAAAAGTAAATTGTTTCTCAAAAGTATACGTTCCAGAAATAAAATTATCATCGGCATCTGAAATAATTTGAAAATAAATAACACTCTCCTTTATCACTCCATCCTCCCAAGTAAAAGTAGGAGTTACTCCATTGCTAAGTACGTTTCCTAAATCATTATTTACCTCTGTTGGTTTGGTCGTCGTTTTTTGTCTAATAGGCGTACAAGTATGGAGCATTCCAGGTGTTCTATACGTTACCACTCCCATTCGTTCTCCAGTAAAAGGTATATTATTAAATTTCCACAGGTAGCCATTAAAGATAGGTTCACTACTCAAATCTTTAGCTACATATTTTGAAAAATCTAGAGAGTCTGCAACATTTTCTGCTTCAAAGTATCGGAAATCTGTTGCCCCTTCTATCGGATAAAAAAAAACGTCCGTTGGCGCTGTCGCAGGACCTAATAAGCCCCCATCTTTACCCCCCGCACAAGCGATGATATCTCCTGGCTCTAAATCATTATTCAATTCGATATAATCTGCTAAAATATTTTCTTGTAATTCTTCATTTTTTTGACAAGCAAAAAATGATAGCGTGATTAGTAATAAAATTAGATTTTTCATAAAAGTGTATCTAAA
>JALZWC010000722.1 GCA_023300255.1 Saprospiraceae bacterium
TGAAAAAAGAACCGTAGCCCAGCTATGCTTAGTTTTTCAGCCGCCCATCCGCTTTGCGGTTCAGGAGCTTACACTCCTTCATCTTAGAGTAAAAAATGATTAGCTTAAAACGACCAATTTATTCTCACTTTTTGCCTAATCTTTAAATCCTAGTCTATCCTACTAATCCTAGTCAATATACTAATTAAAAAGAGGCTCATATTTAGAATAAGTAAACTATAAATAAGCAAGCCCCATTGAGAAAGCGTTGGGATCACAGAAGTAGAACAATTACCAGGATCCGAGATAATTACAGAAGAACTACAATTGGTATTATCAGAAATAATTAAAGTAATATCTCCCAAACCAGCACTACCATTAGCTGTTTGAAAACTAGTTGGTGTGCCATAAATCCCACCTGAAGGCATTACACTCCCTCCTGTTACTGTATAATTAGTACCCGTTATTCCTATAAGATTTAAATCGAAAGTAATATAATCATCCGAAGGATCTACAGGTGTCTCATTATCATTGCAACTTACATTAACATTATCTAATGCTATGGTAGCTTGACAAGGGGAGCAACTATCTAGATCTTCAAGAATTACAGAAGAACTACAGTTCGTATTATCTGAAATAATTAAAGTAATATCTCCTAAACCGATACTACCATTAGCCGTTTGAAAACTGGTCGGCGCACCATAAATCCCTCCCGAAGGTATTAGACTAATTCCTGTTACCGTATAGTTAGTCCCCATTATTCCTATAGGGTTTAAATCGAAAGTAATATAATCATCAGAAGGATCCGCAGGGGTTTCATTATTATTACAACTTACATTATCTAATACAATGGATGCTTGGCAAGGAGCGCAACTCAATCCACCGCAGTCGATAGCTGTTTCATCGCCATTTTTTATACCATCTAAACAACGGCTAATTGGTGTAAAAGTGAATGTAAAATCAAATCCATTAGTACTCCATCTATCGTCCCATTCTATAAAATAGCGTTTGCCTTTAGTCACTGCTAATCCTACCAATTGAGTTGCAAATGAGTTGCCACCAGGAGATAATTCACATTCATCATCTGCATCTCCTACTGTTGTTAAATTTTCACAACAACCTTCATATATCCAAAGTCGAGTATCTACTCCTTCTCCACAACTCATTACATCTATAGTACCATTGGCAGGTGCAACAAACTGATACCAATTAGCATGCGTAGCAGGATTGTTATTTGCGCCCATACCAATAGACGGTCCTAGTGCCGTATAGACACCACTTGAAGGAATATCAATAGCTACTTCGCAAGTTTGGCTAGGATCAGGAGGGCAAGCATTACAGGAACCACCACAGTCGATACCTGTTTCCTCTCCGTTTAATACCCCATCATTACAAAAAGCACTACAATCTAAACACGTAGTGCCACCACAGTCGACACCTGTTTCCTCTCCATTTATAAAATTATCTGTGCAAGTAGCTAGCGCTCCATTATTAGCACATCCCTGAGAAGATAACAAAGAGACCCGATCACCTGCAGGTTCGAATAGCCTACGCATTCTATCCTTTTGTCCTAGCGTAAATAAATTCATACAAGCATCATCTGACAAGTCCATAAAATTTTGGAACATATCAGGTAAATCCCCAGATGCTTCTATACAACTATTCGTGCCAGGATGTGTGCAGGGAAGAGACGAAAAATTCGGTGCACCTGCTAAAGGTGTATCTGCCACCCCATCATCCACTGAACAACCTCCATCTCCCCATATATGCCTGAGATTTAACCAATGCCCAACTTCATGGGTTGCTGTTCGCCCCAAATCAAAAGGGGCCGTTGCCGTACCTGTAGTTCCAAAAGCTTGATAATCTATCACTATTCCATCCGTAAGTGGATTAAGCCCAGGAAACTGAGCATAGCCTAGTAATCCACCACCTAGTGAACCAACCCAAATATTTAGATAATCAGCTGTATTCCAGGGATCTTGCCCACCAGTAGCATTAGATTTTATTTCATCATTAAACCCAAAAAAATTAGTGGACGTAGGCGTGCGGGTAATCCCTGTAGTTTCAAATCCATTAGGGTCGACAGAAGCTAAACAGAATTCTATTTCTATATCAGCTGCAATATCTAAGAATTGATCAGGTGTATTAGCAGCATCTAAATTTCTCCTTCGAAAATCATTATTCAATGCTTGAATTTGAGAAAGGATTTGTGCTTCACTAATATTTTGTGTAGCACCATTATGAATGATATGAACAACCGTAGGAATGGTTATGATCGGTAAGGCAGATCGAGATTGGCCTTGTGGAGTTGGAACAACTGGCCTATTGAATTTTGAATCCCCTAACTTCTTTTCCATATACTCCATTGTACCACATGTCCGCTGCTGCTGAGCATGCAAGTCCAGTAGAAAAAAGTTTGTCAGAAAAATTAGTAGAATTATTTTAAAAAAATAATTTCTATTTAAGTTAAAGTAATACAAAATCTTATGTTCATGTGATGTTCTAATAAAGTATTCTAGTACAAATATATGTCCATTAAAAATTAAAAGTCAAATTTTTAAATATTACAATTGATTTATATCTAAAAAATAAAATTATGATTTTTGTTAAAAATCGCATACTCTTAAGTAAACTTTTAGTCCGAGAACACAGTATATACTTACACTAGAAGTAAGGACTTGTTTAAATTTCTATCTACTGAAAACCAATCTTATTATAATATCTAGACGAACTTGACTATAAAAAACTAGCTTTTTTAGTTCGCTAAACATATTATTTTTTCTTTGCCAAACTCACAAACCATTGATTTTCAACTCGAAATAAATATAAGCCTGATTCTAAAATAAACATCACCTATGAAACATTTTGATAATCCCCCTGGGCCATCCCATTTTGGATATGCCGCTGAACACTTACACCATTTAAAATTTCTAAACCTTAGAAAGAAAGATTTTAAGGTATTACCTGACTGGATTCAATTAGCAGAACAATTAGAAATCTTATACCTTACTGATAATCAATTAACAGAATTACCAGAGTGGATAGGAAATTTAAAAAACCTACAACGCTTACACATTGCTGGTAATCAACTAACTAGTCTCCCTTCTTCCCTACAAAAATTAACGAAACTAACGGAGTTAGGACTTTGTGATAATCAACTAACTGCCTTGCCGGAGTGGGTAGATGCTTTTCAGCTATTAGAAGAAATAGACCTTAGTGATAATAAACTAACTGCCTTGCCTGACAATGTAGGACTGCTTCCTAAGCTAGAAGTACTATATCTGAGTGGTAACCAACTGACTAGCCTTCCAGATAATTTACAACATTCAGCAAAAATTACTACTTTAGATTTAAGAGCCAATAAATTTGAAACGTTGCCATCTTGGGTGTTTACAATTCATGAATCTATAAGCGTTAATTTTAGTAATCGCTACAAATGGAATGCAGTATCTGTGCATGGTAATCCAGGAAAATTTCGAAGTGAAGCAAGTAGTTCTAAAACATCTAATTAGATGAATAATACACTGATTATTAATCAACTAGAAAATAATAAATCGTTATTTCATCAACTTTTTCATGGATTAGATGAGACGGCATATTTATGGAAACCTAGTCAAAATAAATGGTGTCTATTAGAAGTAATTTGTCATTTATATGATGAAGAGCAGGAAGATTTTAGGATACGTACTAAATCTACTTTAGAAACGCCCAATAAAAAACTACCTATGTTTGATCCTGTGGCATGGGTAACAGCGCGTAAATATATAGAACAAGATTATGGAAAGAAAGTAGATGCTTTTTTATTCGAGCGACAAGCTTCCATTAAATGGTTACGCTCTCTGACACAGCCTCAATGGGATAATGCTTTCCAACATCCTACACTTGGTAGCTTATCCGCTCAACATTTTCTTACCAACTGGTTGGCACATGACTACCTACATATTAGGCAAGCGACTAAACTAAAATATGGTTATTTACAAGCTGTCAGTGGTAATGATTTATCTTATGCAGGAGAATGGGTACTTTAGAAATAATAATAACAAGTAACCTTTAAGCAGATAAATTCTTAAAATCACTTTTTCGAAATGCTACTATTATCCAAATAATAAGAACTACCGTTATAGTTGTAACAGAGCTGAACAAAAAACTAATCAATTTATATCCTTTAAGTGTATTCGCATCCACGACACCTAATACCCCTGAAGAAGCAACCATATTAAAACCTTTGAAATAAATTGTCAGATAGGCAAAGCCCATTATTAACACGGAGCCAATTAAAAAATTGAGCAACTTCCGATTCCACTTACCTGGTGTTACAATCAATAAAGAGAAGAAAAATAAGAGTGGTGTAACAAAATGCTCATCTATTGTTACTATAAATCCTTTATAATCATATTGTCCCTGTTTTCCTGTCGCACGGGAACGATCAATAATAGCTTGCAAATGTTTTTTGGTATTATATAAAACCGTAATTTTATTATAATTATTAGGATCAGTCTCTCCTCCTACTCTGGATTTAAAATAAACCTCTGGTTGACTAGTAGTAGCTATAATTAATGTTATTTTCTCAAAAACAGGATAATAAGCTTTTTGAACACTAGGAATTAAATTCAATAAAGACAAGCCAAAAAAACAAACAATCATTGGCAAAAAATAGCGTAATAGTATATGTTTTAGATCCATATTTATAAGGGGTTGAATTCTTATCTCACTAATTATGAATTAATAAGTTGGTCTTTTTTATAACCTTTTAAAGCCCAATTGGCCCAAATTAACATCAATAGGATCGTTACAAAGGAAAACAAATATAATCCTCCTTGAATATGCATGAAATCAAAACCACTTGGCCAGTGCAACTTTACTAAATATAACCCCGAAATTCTAATTACATTCAATACGGTAAGTGTTAACACTCCAGCTAATAAACCAGGCCATTTAAACTTAAACGGTAATGGAAATACTAAAATAGCCGCTAATAATAATGCGGTAGCTTCCAAACCATCACATCCACCTGCTACCTGTACAGAAATACCAGATCCTGCTATCACATCTCCACTTGACGATACAGACATACCAAACAAATTTAATAACATCGCTCCTGCACTAGTCTGCACCTGCAAAATTGGACCTTTTAGATAATTCTCAAAAAAGACAGAATAGTACATCGCATAAAACAATAACATACATCCAAAAAAGGCAGCAATAAACTTAAATACAGATGATTTTTCTTGCCAGTGTTTTTTAAGAAAAGAGGGAGAGGGGGTAGCCTTTTGTTGAGGTGTTTTTTGGGGGCTATTAGTAATTTTCTTTTTTCGTTGCTTTGCCATGGGTTATAATTTGAGTTATAGAGTATGTTTTACGAAAGTCTAGCTCAAAAGTTTATGTTTTATTTTAATAATAAAGTATACAGAACGGGTCGTTTTTTAGTAAGATCACGGAGGTACAAAAACACAGAGAATAAATCTTATATTTTTGCTCAGTGGCTCTGTACCTCTGTGTTCAATTATTATATCGATTTACTCAATTATTCTATTTTGTCTTTACTAATTAATGGATTTATTAACTGTAATAAATGTGCTAGTAGTACAGTAGTAAGCATACTCCTAGTGATACAACCCAGAATTAAATGCCTATTAAAATGAGTCTATTTTTTCGTAAGACAAGGCGTGGAGAAGGAAGATAACCTTTGTTCCCTGACTGAGGAACAACGCAGTATTACGGAAAAAGAGGCCAGTTGAATAGGTAGATAATTCTGGGTTGTACCACTAGGTATATCGAATGACATTAATTCATAACCAAATAATTGAATAGCTATTAGTCTACACTAATTGACAAAGTGTTGAATAAATTAATCTTATTTTTGATATAACAATTTTATCTCTTCTAGATAAAAGAGTATCAATAAATAAGGCCAGCAATGATTTTGATATATACTTAAGTGTGGGTTAGGAAAGAGAATGAGTGATGCATAGAATGCAAGTTGGAAAGAGCATATTATTTAAATATGCTGGGTAAAATGAAATTCTCTTGTTACAAATATATTACAAGTAGCTAACAGATACAAATATTTTATAATATTTAAAAAATAAAATATCATATAACTCATTCAAAATTGTAATAAAGTAGTCATTTGTATCCGTCTATTTTCCTTAAAAGTAGCCAGTGCATTAGGGCCATATCGATAAAAGACACCAAGTCCTAAACCTAAATATCCCATATTCAAATAATTGAATCTCAATAGATTATTAACTACTACTCCCCCTTCAAAAAATCCTTTTTCTAAAGTTTTAAATTCGATTCCTTGATGTAAAGCTGGGGCGGTTAAACTTCCAAAAGCAATATTGTGTTCAAAGGCAAATTCAGGTTGAAATTTTTCAGTTTTAAATAACAAAGTTCCGAAATCTTGACGAAAATAAAAATGAACAAAGCGATCTGATAGAAATTCATAATTCTCCATTGTTCGAAAGGAAGTGGATAATAACTGTACACTTATATTACCAAAACTAGAACCTGTAAACAGCCGATTAAAGGGTACATTTTCATTTATCCATCCTGCTTCAATTCTGTAATGGGTTTCGCCAAATAGCCGTGTATGAAAGTGATGATCTATGGCGAATACTATTTTGTCATAAGCGTGCTGCCCTTCCCATAGTCCAGCGAATCCTTTTGTATAGTTTAATTCAATTACAGGAAAGTCTGTATTACTAAATACAGATTGCCCTAAAAAACGGCTAAACTTTTCATTATAGGCATATCGAAAATTCAGTCCTAGTTCTGTATAACGCTGACTAGATACTCCCTCTTCCCCTGCAAAGGAATAATCATAGGTCGGTATATATTCATGTTGACCAATAGATATACTACTACTTAAATGTTTAATTGGGCGAGTATAAAAAGTAGCTCCAGTATAATTCCAAAGATCAATTTGATCGGAAAAAAATTTGGCCCCAAATATATTATCACTCAATTGGTAATCTAGTATGGCAGGTACTGCAATATCTTTTTGGTGCCAAAATTCTATTCGGTTATGCTCATACTTATCAAAGAATATAGCTAATGATCCACCATACTTCCAATCTTTATCTCCAAAACCATACGCATAATAGCCGCTCAATTCAAAATGTTTAGATAACTTTTCATTGGTAGCCAAACCAATACCTAAACGAAATTTTTCATACCTATTGAACGCTATAGTATTCGTCAATAGTCCATCTATTGGTCCAGCGATAGTATATCGACCTTCCCCTAATATCGTCAATCGCTTCAACCATTTATCAAATTTAAAAGCTTGTCCTAAACTATCAATAACCTTATAAGTTGCTACTTCTTTTGAACTAAGTGGTTCTATTCTATAGGTATTCCATGTGGAATCAGAAGTGTTATGAGCATCTTCTGAAAAGATAATATGCTCTCCTTTTTTAAAAGTCTTCTTATT
>JALZWC010000723.1 GCA_023300255.1 Saprospiraceae bacterium
GTAGCTACCTGATAATGAGTAATACTATGTGAACTATGTATCTATGTGGTAAATTCGTCAACATTATATGTGTTTTCCCCCAATTCTTTACACACTCAAATAATCCTAGTCAAAATCCCCAACAGCATCCTAAAATCCTATAAATCTTAAAATCCTAGTCATGCACCAAAAACACGCCAAGCTAACTCGACCTAATTATGGACAATTTGCCCGAAATGAATGGGCAATTATAGGTACTCCTTGTGGGAACATCCAACAATTAGCGTATCAACTAATAGATCAATTATCCAAAAACTATAAAGTCAGTTACGTAGATGCAGATCATAAAAGTACGGACGGAGAAGATGTTATAGAAACTAATAGTGCAATGGGGTTTGGTGTACATCTTGAGTACACAGATAAAATCACTCATCATCGTTTTGATACGAAGGCTTCATTAAATAGCTTTCAATTTCGACAATACTTCAATGAGCAAGATATTGTAGTAGTTAATGGAAATCATTTTAAAGCAAATAAACAGATCGTTGTCATAGACCCTAAGAAAGAAAAATCTTTACAAAAAAAATTAGATCGACTAACGGATGTACGACTAATTTTAATGGCAAAAGAAGCGACTTCTATTCCTTCTTACTTGAAAGAACATTTAGAAGATATAGATAAAATACCAACTTTTTCTTTAGATGACCTTCCGAATATTCATCCGTTAATTCAAGCAGATCTAGCTCAACAAATTCCTATACTCAATGGCTTAGTTTTAGCTGGTGGGAAAAGCCAAAGGATGGGACAAGATAAGGGATTGATAACATACCACGGACAGCCACAAAGGGAATATGCAGCAGACCTACTAGCTACATTATGCAAAGAAACATTTATCTCTTTTCGGCAAGGTCAGACAGATAATAAAGATTTAAAGTATCCCATAATAGAAGATCGCTTTCAAGGTTTGGGGCCTTTTGGAGCAATAGCATCTGCCTTTCTTCACCAACCTAATCACGCATGGTTAATAGTGGCTTGCGATCTACCTTTATTGGATCAAGCTACTTTAAAATACTTGGTAGATAATAGACATCCGTCCAGTATTGCGACGGCTTATAATAGCCCTGTCAATGAGTTTCCTGAGCCACTAATTGCTATTTGGGAACCTAAGAGTTATCCCGTATTATTGCAATTTTTAGCACAAGGTTATTCTTGTCCTAGAAAGGTGTTAATTAATTCGGAGGTGCATTTATTAAATGCTCCAGAAGGAGATAAATTAATGAATGTCAATCATCCTGAGGAATTAGAAGAGGTCAAGAAAGTGTTAAGAAATTAACCAATATCTAACTAGCAGTTTATTAAGATTAACAGAAAAGCGCTCCCCCTTGGGGGTTGGGGTAATAGCAAGTAAGCGTTTCCTGCTCTTGCTATTACCCCCAACCCCCAAGGGGGAGCGAAATAGGAGAAATTCAGAAAACTGGAATAATCTTATTAGTCAATCTACTTCTTAATAGCCTGCTAAGAAATGAAAGAATAATTAAATACAACAGTGAAAAACATAGCCATCTTCGCTTCTGGTACTGGAAGCAATGCCACAAAAATAGTAGCTCATTTAAAGAATCACGCTTCCATTAAAGTAGCATTAATTATTTCCAACAAAGCGACTGCCCCTGTGTTACAAATGGCAGCTACTAACAATATCCCTACCCTATTACTCCATAGACAAGATTTTTACAATACAGAAAATCTGTTAACAAACTTAGCGGAGTACAAAATTGACTTCATTGCTTTAGCTGGTTTCCTTTGGCTCATTCCACCTTACTTAGTGCAAGCCTTCGAAAATAAAATAGCCAACATTCATCCTGCACTATTGCCAAAGTATGGCGGTAAAGGTATGTATGGCATGAATGTACATAAAGCAGTACATGCTAATAAAGAAAAGGAATCTGGGATCACCATCCATTTTGTCAACGAGCATTACGATGAAGGCAATATTATTTTTCAAGCCTCCTGCCCTATAGATCCTCAGGACGATCCATCTATTATTCAGAAGCAGGTATTAGTACTCGAACATCAATATTTCCCGACTATAATTGAATCTCTATTGTTAATGTAATCTTATAACTAAGTCATTACTAGTCTTTTGGTTTGATATTTGTAACGAATAAGTTTAATGTATAATGTGTTCTTATAGAGCACGGTCTATGCTATTAGAATAGAGAATAGAGATCGTTGTACTGAGAGAGCAGAGATAGATTTAGTTTAAAACTGAATAAAATTGTTTTTTTAAAACGAAATCTATCTCTGCTCTCACTTCTCTACTCTCTGCTCTAAAAACTTATGAGATAAACAATTTTAATACAAAAGTATGTTACGAATAATCCCCCTTCTTTTCGCTACCCTTTTTGCATGTATCAGCTATGGTCAAAATGAGCTTAGTTGGAAAAAACAACGCAAACTAGCTGAGCAACAATATTCCGCTGGTAATTATACAGAGGCTGCATTAAATTTTGAAAAAGCTTGGAAAAAACATCCTCAAAGCAAAGAATTAATTTTCAAAGCAGGAGAATCTTATACCCTTTTAAAGGATTTTAAAAATGCGGCCCAAGCATATAAGCACGTAAAAGAAGACCATGTCGAATTCAAAAGAATTGGTTTAAAATATGCGCGCGCACTTAAGCAGGATGGACAATATGAAGCCGCAAAAAAAGCACTAAGTAATTTTATAGGTACCTACCAAGGAGACGATAAAGCGCTATTAAGTCAAATCGTTAATACAGAAATTCAAGGTTGTGATTTAGGATTAAAGCTAGCCGCTTCTAATGAGGAATCAACTATAGAAGTTCGGCACTTAGGAGAAAATGTTAATTCTTTAAAAACTGAATTTGCGCCTATTCCTTTTGCAGAAGATCTATTCTATTTTTCTTCTACGGTGAACGAAGGCAAAGCTTATCTATATCGATCTCAAAAACAAAAAGGTTTGTGGACAAAGGCAGTCGCTGCGGAAGGATTACCAAATTTACCTAATAAACATTTAGCGAATGGCTCTTTTTCGCCTGATTCAAAAAGCTTTTATTTCACACTTTGTGATGCTTCCTCTAAATTAGTTTCTAATTGTGAAATTCATGTAACTAAAAGAGTTGGTTCTACTTGGTCTACCCCCACTCGCTTGCGAGATTATATTAATGAAGTAGGATCGACTACTACTCAGCCTTGGGTAATCCATCAAGATGGAAAAGAAATCTTGTATTTTGTTTCTAATAGAAAAGGAGGAAAAGGAGGAATGGATATTTGGTATACTTCTAGAGATTTGAATAGTGGAGATATTGATTTTACTTATCCTGTTAATTTAGGCAAACAAGTTAATTCCATAGGCGACGAATTAACGCCTTTTTATGATGATACAAAAAGAACCTTATATTTCAGTTCTAATGGTCATGTTGGTCTTGGTGGTTGGGATGTTTTCAAAGTCAGTGGAGTAGAAAAAAAATGGGAGCAAGCCGAAAATTTAGGCTCACCAATCAATTCTAGTGCAGATGATTTTTATTACGTACTTAAACCTTCTAGAACAGGTGGTTTTTTAGTTTCTAATAGAACATCAGGTGCAGAAAAAGTATCTACTCAACATGAAGATATTTTTGAATTTGGCACCAAGCGTAAGCAGCAGCAATTTTATGTGAAAGGGCAGATCATGGAAAAGGAAAGTACAGCAGACATCAATAATGCCATTGTTGCTTTGTATGAAATCACTGGAGAAAAAGAACGGTTATTACAAACTAAAAAATCATCCGCTAACAATTACCAATTTCCTATTTTGGCGAATAGAAATTATAGATTAGTAACAGAGAAAAAAGGCTATTTAAAAAATCTTTTTGACTTCAGTACTTTTCAAGGTAAACGAGAAGCAACACATGATTTTTATTTAAGTAAGCATGTACCAGTATCTAGTACACCTATTACTCAAAGCCAACCAGCTACTCAAAATCAATCCTATACAAAATCAAATACTGCTGCAATTTATACAGCATCTAATGATCCTAATACAATAGTGGTTAATCAATCTCCTACTATCTCTGCATCTAGACCTGCGGTAGGCATCAGCAATCCTTATTTACAAGGTACTTATTACAAAGTTCAACTAATTGCAGTAAATTATCACAATGAAAACCATCCTCGATATAGACATGTGAAAAATATTGCTCGAATGGAAACAGAAACGGTTCCTGAAAAAAAGGTAACTCGTGTACTCTTAGCTAATTTCATTTCTAAACAAGAAGCGCAAGGTATGCTAGAACAAGCTAAACAATATGGATTTGCAGATGCTTTTTTAGTCAAGTACAGAGACGGGCAGCGTATTGGAGCTATCTGGAAGTAAAGAAGGAGAAGTAAGTATAAAATCCTATCTTAGCCGTAATTTTTTTTACAATTTAAAAAATTACGGCTAATTTGGAAAGAATTATAGGTAAGTATACTGGAAACAAAAAAGGTCCTTTACTCATTTGTTTTGGCGGTATGCACGGAAACGAGCCAGCAGGTATCCGAGCATTAGAAGAGTTATTTGAACGATTAGAGAAAGAACCACTTCGTAATCCAGACTTTCAGTTTAATGGTCGCTTATTAGGTATCCGTGGAAACTTGCGGGCGATTCAGACAGGAGAAAGATATTTACAAAAAGATTTAAATAGACAATGGACCAAAGAAAATGTTGATCGAATTACGGCCACTCCCTCTTCTTTATTAGAAGCCGAAGATTTAGAAATAAAAGAAATACTTGCCTTAGTTCAATCCGAAATCAATACTTATCAACCTTCGAAAATAGTCGTATTAGATCTTCATACAACCACGGCTCATGGTGGTATTTTTACCGTTGTAACAGATACTCCTGAAAGTATACAGATTGGTATTGAATTACATGCTCCTGTTATTCAAGGGCTATTGGAAGGCATCGTCGGAACGACCCTTCATTATTTTAATACGAACCATTTTAAAGTCCCTACTGTTGCTATTTGTTTTGAATCTGGTCAACATCAAGAGGAATTATCTATCACGCGCGCAGTATCTGCACTCATTAATTGCCTACGTACTATTGGGTGTGTCGCTCCTTCTCATATTGAAACTAAGCATGATGAAGTATTACAAGAATATTCAGATGGATTGCCAAAGCTGACCCAGTTAATAAAGATTCACCATATTCAATCAGGTGATCAATTTAACATGCGTCCTGGCTATAAAAATTTCCAGTGGTTGGAGAAAGGATTAGTGATAGCAGATGATAAAAATGGACCGATTGTTATTGAGGAAGATTGCTTTTTACTGATGCCACTGTATCAAAAACAGGGAAATGATGGGTTCTTTTTGATACGGGAGGTGGTTGAATAACCACATGATTTTTTTTACCACCTATTTTTTTACCACATAGGTACATAGGTCACATAGTATGTCAAGCTCAAATCTATGTGACCTATGTACCTATGTGGTAAAAAAGATTATGTGGTTTTAAATAGTAGAGTTATCAAGATCGAGTCTGACCATTCCCTCGCACAATCCATTTATAGCTCGTTAATTCTTCTAAGGCCATCGGACCCCGAGCGTGTAGTTTTTGGGTACTAATACCTATTTCTGCGCCCATTCCAAATTGACCACCATCCGTAAAGGCCGTAGAAGAATTGGCATAGACTACTGCTGCATCTACGCTTTTTAAGAAATAATCACAGATCGCCGAATCCTCTGCAACAATAGCTTCACTATGTTTTGAACTATACGCCGCTATATGGTCTATTGCTTCCTCCAGACTACTCACTGTTTTGATAGACATTTTCATAGAAAGAAACTCTGTTCCAAAACTATCGGCTGTTGCTAAATGTAATAAATCTGCTTGGTAGTTGTCTTTCAAATGTGCGTATGCCTGTTCATCTGCGTATACAAGGCATTCATGGTTCGTATCTAAACCCGCCATAATAAAAGATAAATCTTTCAATCGGCTTTCATGAATGACTAGACAATCTAAAGCATTACACACACTTACTCTTCTTGATTTAGCATTTTGAATAATTGCTTTACCTTTTTCTATATCTGCACTCTCTGCTATATAAGTATGGACAATACCCGCCCCTGTCTCTATCACGGGCACTTTAGAGTGCGCTCTTACGAAATTAATCAATCCTTGACTTCCTCTAGGGATAATGATATCAACGTACGCTACCGCTTCTAATATAGGCTGTAAAGCCGCTCGTTCACTCGGCGCTAAATAAACAACCTCTGATAAATCATGTTTAGCTAGTACTTTATGAATAATCTTAATAATAGCTGTATTAGAAAAATGGGCATCTCGACTTCCCTTCAACACGGACGCATTACCTGATTTAAAACAAAGCGCAAATACATCGAAGGTTACATTGGGTCGAGATTCAAACACAATTCCTATTACCCCTAAAGGAACCGAAGTTTTTGTCATTGACAAGCCATTTGACACACTTCTTTGATCTAAAACTTTATTCAATGGAGAGGGTAAATCTGCTATTTTACGAATATCTTTTGTTATATTTATTAAGCGGTCTTCATTTAGTAAAAGTCGGTCGTATTTGGGATTCGTAAGATCCATACGTTCTAGATCTTTGTGGTTCTCTTCCAAAATATAAGAGATATTTTCTACTGTTAAATCCGCTACTTCATTTAAGATAGTATGAATATCTTTGTCTGATAATCGAACTAACTTACGGCTTGCTTTATTAACTTGCTTTAGTTGAGCAAGAATGTCTGCTGTTTCTGCTATCATTGGAGTAATTTCTGTTAAGTCTGTGGTTTTATATTATTGCTGAATTGTAATTGTTTAGTTTATAATATTATAAAATTAGCCACAAAGGCACTAAGGCACAAAGAATTAGTGCGGCAAACCTAAATGTATTGTTTTTTGAGTCTTCGTTTAAAAAAAACGTGGCTTTGTGCCTCCGTGCCTTCGTGGCAAAATAAAAGTATCAACAAGAAGATACAAATAATCGTTCCTGTTTTAAAATAAAAAAAATCTACCAAATAAATCTACTATGAAATCATCAAATTTTATACCGTACAAAGGGATTACTTATCCAGAAGACGTTTCCCTTCAAAGAAGTAAAGATTTCTACGAATATATGGATCGTCGTAGGACGGTACGAGATTTTTCTGATCGCCCTGTGTCCAAGGAAATAATCGATCACCTTGTAATGACAGCATCCACAGCACCATCTGGTGCACATAAACAGCCTTGGACCTTCTGTGCGGTATCGAGCATGGAGATAAAATCGGCTATCCGAGTAGCGGCCGAAAAAGAAGAAAAGGAGAGCTATAATGGTAGAATGTCCGAAGAATGGTTGGAAGCTTTAAAACCTTTTGGCACGGATTGGAATAAACCCTTTTTAGAAATTGCCCCTTGGTTAATTATTGTCTTTAAAAAATCCTATGACTTAGAGGATGGGGTAAAAAGCAAAAATTATTATGTCAATGAATCAGTAGGTATCGCTATTGGTTTTTTACTAGCCGCTATTCACAATGCAGGTTTGGTATCGCTAACCCATACCCCAAGCCCTATGGGCTTTCTACAAAAGATTTTAAATCGCCCAGAAAATGAAAGAGCTTATTTGTTAATTCCTGTTGGCTATCCAGAGGAAGGTACACAAGTTCCTGCTATTGATCGGAAAGACAAAGAGGTAGTGTTGAAGTATTATTAAAAAGTTCAAGTTCAAACCAATCAATACGTTGACAATTAGATCTATAAAATAGAAGGCTTGATAGTAAAACTACCAAGCCTTTTATATTTATAAATCAATAGATCGTCCGTTAAAAAAAAGATAATACTGCAAAATTAACCAGCGGATGGCTAGCGCCGTCCGATGGTAACGAAACCTCATCATCGGACGACGCCAGCCATCCGATGATAAGATTTGGATAACGAACAATTTCTAGCATTTCACCACTTTTCAAGCTGACGATCTAAGTACTTTTATAAAACTGATTGTCAAAGTTTTATTCTTGATTTTAATTTACATACAAATTAAACTCTACTCGTCGATTCTTTCTTCTTCCCTCTGCTGTTTTATTTGTTGCAATAGGTTGAGTCACCCCATATCCTATATAGCTAATTCTCTCACTAGGAACTCCTCTAGATATAATGTAATCATAACAAGCCTTTGCTCTCTTTTCAGAAAGTACTTGATTATGGCGAGTCCCACCAATAATATCCGTGTGTCCTGCGATACTTACCTTATAGCCAGGATACTTCAACATAATGTCTGCAATCTGATTCAATACACTATAAGAAGATGGTTTTAAGCTCGCTCTATTATTATCAAACTGGACATCTTGCGCTGCCAAGTTTAATAGCTCCTTTTCCTCTGATCTCAATTCTGGACAACCAAAATTCGATGCAGGACCAAAAGTAGCAGGACATTTATCACTTGGATCTGGTACGCCGTCATTATCTGTGTCTGGACAACCACCCGCTGCAATAGAACCTGATAAACCTGGGCATCTATCGTCTTTATCTGCTACACCGTCACCGTCGCCATCTGGACAACCATTTGGACCTGTTTCGTTAGGACATGGATCATTCTTATCTGGCACTCCATCTCCATCTGAATCTGGACAGCCTTTAGATTGAACCGTACCAGCACCATCTGGGCATTCATCTAGATCATCCGTGACACCATCACCATCACTATCTTTTTTAGAGGGATCATCCATATTTCCATCTCCGTCCATACTTCCATCTCCGTCCACATTGTCTTTATCTTTATTTTCCATATCATCTGGACAGCCATTATTCTCTGCCACACCTGCTTCCTCTGGACATTCATCATCTTTATCTGCAATACCATCCTCATCGCCATCTGGACAACCATTAACGGCACCCGCTTCCGTAGGACATTCATCCATACTATCTGCTACACCATCATTATCTGTGTCTGGACAGCCCATTGCTAATTTTGAACCAACTACATTTGGACATTTATCTATATCATCAGGGACACCGTCTTTATCGGCATCTTTAGGTCCTTTTTTACCTATACCCATAATAAATCCAATTCCTAGTTCTAAAGCATTTCGATTATCTATTGGAGAAAAACGGTAGGCAGCTTGTGCGTTGATAAAAGCTCGTTCCCAAATAGTAAAATTTACTCCTACGCCGATAGGAGCTTGGAAATGACCCTCTTCCATATTTTCGATTACATATCCTCCACCCGCAAAAAGATACGGGGTAGCAGGCCTTCCTTCTCTATAAAATTTACCTTTAAATATCCCATCAATACCTACAATACTTTCATTGTCTATATCATTTTTAAAATCTATTACTCCAAATCGTATGGGTACGCCAAAATCTAAATACTGGTTGACACTTCTTAAATACGATATTTCATATCCTGTAGAAACATTATCTATGGTTGCGCTCTCTCCTTCATTCGCACTGTAGTAATCTAAAAAAAGAACCTTAAAGCCTAGTGCATTGGGATCAGCAGGCGTTTGGGCATTGGCGGAAAAACTTCCAGCTATTAATAAAATAGCCATTGCGAAAGCTATTATTCTTTTTCTCATGCTCGGTTAATGGTTTGTCATAGCTAGTCTATAGGAATTTCTGTGAAACCGCTATCTAAAAGCTACTAATTGTTTAACAATAATTTGTTGCAATTGTATTAGGTGTAATTGTATGAGTGTAATTATATAAGTGTAATTATTTCTAACATTTCACGTTCCTTATCCCTATTAAGTTCATATGTGTTCAATAGGCACATTAAATGTCCAAAGGATTGTGTGGAAAGGGATAAAATAGGGAAGAAAGAGTCGTTGAAATACTTGTCTAGTAATTTTTAGCAGCTTTTTATATAAAACTGACTAAAATAAGTTAAAAAATTCTATGTATACACTCCTAAACTCTTGTTAATACGATACTTACTCAAATAAGTTTTCAATAATATCTTTTTTGCTAAGAATTAGCATTTTCATTAAAAGAGCACTACAGTCCTAAATCTCAGAATAAGTGTTGATAACTAAAAAAGCACTTAATAAATGCAATGAGTGGTGGGATTAAGAGTGCCAAATTTCAAGCGATATTAGAATAATTAAAAAATTTCAATTCATTAACTTGCTATTGATGGAAAAAGAATTTAGATTTGCAGCCGCTTCGATGGAAGTTGTATTCTTAATATATATGGGACGATAGCTCAGTTGGTAGAGCAATGGACTGAAAATCCATGTGTCGGGGGTTCAATTCCCTCTCGTCCCACCACTAAAAGCCTTTAAATA